>JBAZRS010000140.1:0-10592 GCA_041662825.1 Victivallales bacterium
AGAATCGGACTTCTCCATGATATAGGAAAGGCAATGGATCACGAGATTGAAGGCTCACACGCCTCAATCGGCGCCGACATACTGAGGAAGAACAATGAGGCCAAGGATGTAATCAACGCCGTCGCGGCGCACCACGAGGAAGTTGAGAAGGAATCGCTTTTTGCGGTTCTTGTCAGTGTCTGCGACGCACTCAGCGCTTCAAGGCCGGGCGCAAGGAGTGAAACTACGGACCTGTATCTGAAACGTCTTGACCAGCTTGAGAAGATAACATGCGAATTCACCGGAGTCGAATCATGTTATGCCCTGCAGGCAGGTCGCGAAGTCCGCGTCATTGTCCAGCCAGGAAAAGTCAACGACGCAGAAGCCCAGGTCCTCGCAAGGGACATCTGCCACCGCATAGAAAAGGAAATGAACTATCCCGGACAGATAAAAGTCACTGTCATCAGGGAGACAAGATGCGTTGACTATGCGAAATAGTAAGAAAATTTTTCCGGAACGGAAAAATTGGATAAACAATCGGAAATAAAAACATGAATCTTCTGTTTATCGGAGATGTTGTCGGAAAAGGTGGCAGAACTGCGGTCAAGGAACTTGTTCCCGAACTGCGCAGGCAGTACAACTGCAGTTTCTGCATAGCCAATGTGGAAAATGTGGCGGGCGGTGCCGGCATCACGGCAAACTGCCTGCCCGACATGTCGGGAGTAGTCAATGTCTTCACCACGGGCGACCATGTCTGGGACCAGAAGGGTTTCGAAGAGGAAATAAAGCACATAGACAACATCCTGCGCCCCGCAAACCTGAGCAAAAAACAGCCGGGCCGGGGATTCAGCGTTTTCAGGAATCCCGGCGGCGGCGAAGTGGCGGTCATAAACCTGCTCGGGAAAGTCTTCATGCGGGAGAGCGCCTACTGCCCGTTTGAAACCGTTGAAAGCATACTTCCGCAGATACCGCCGACTGTCAAGAGCATCATCGTCGACTTCCATGCCGAAGCCACAAGCGAGAAGGCGGCGATGGCTTATTTTCTCGATGGAAAAGTGACTGCGGTGCTCGGTACGCATACACACGTCCAGACGGCGGACGCGAAGATTCTTCCAAAAGGGACCGCCTTCATTTCCGATGTCGGCATGACAGGTTCTACTAATTCGGTTCTCGGCCGAGACATTGAATGCGTCATCAAGAAGTTCACAACCGGAATGCCCCAGAAACTGCCTGTCGTTGAAAAAGGCATACGCCTCGATGCAGTTGTGATATCATACGACATGAATACGGGCCGGGCGGACGGAATAAAGAACATTTCGATCATGGCAAGTTTTTAGTGTTAAGTTTTAGGTTTTAAGCAAAGAATCATTTTACCGGAACGGCAAGCGTTTCCCTTGACTCTTAACACCTTAAACTTAAGACTTAAACTAAATTCATGTATGACTTAACACCTAAAACTTAACACTTAAAACTAATTCATGTTCCAATCAGAACTCCAAAAAACTGCGGCCAAGATTGACAGGTTGATCCGCGAGGATGATTTTCCTGACAGAATACTGCCCGAGTACCTCGGGGAGTCCGTGAAAGATTATCCTTCACGCGGCGGAAAAAGACTCCGGCCAGCAATCCTCCTCTGGTCATGCGGCCTCCTCGGCGGGAAACCGGAAACTGCGAAATTCGCAGCCGCGGCTGTCGAGATCTATCACAACTGGACCCTCGTCCACGACGACATAATCGACAATGACAATATGCGAAGGGGGAAACCGTCCACACATTGCATGCTCGGAAAAATAGTCGAAAAGAAATTCCGGAGAAAACCCGACGAGGCAATGGCCTACGGAAAGAATTTTGCGATGCTCGCGGGGGACATTCAGCAGGGATGGGCTGCCAACACCCTCCTCAAATCGGTCAATGCCGGTGTTTCACCTGAACTCACAATACATGTCAGCAGGCGCCTCCATGAACTAGTGAACAGGGATCTCATCAGCGGGGAAGCCCTTGACATTGAAATGCCTTTCCTCAAATTGGAAAGACTCACCCCGGCCATGATAGAGAACATGCTGAATCTGAAGACTGGCGCCCTGCTCCGCTACTGTGCCGAAACGGGGGCCCTTATCGGACTGAAATCTGCGAAGTTCGCAAATGACCGGCGCATCGGAAAACTCGGTGAATTCGCATCACTGGCGGGAATAGCTTTCCAGCTTAAGGACGACTGGCTCGGGGTTTTCGGAAACGAGGAGAAGCTCGGGAAGCCCGTCGGTTCCGACCTGAGCGAGCGCAAGCCTACACTCCTCCTGTATCATACGTGGAAAAAACTCACATTGCGGGAGAGGCGAAAACTTGCGAATCTTCTGGGGCGGGACTCATATTCCGCAGGAGAACTGGATATCATCAGGAGACTTATGCGTGAAACCGGAGCTGAGGATAAAGTCGTCCGCAGGGCTGAAGCCCTTGCCAGTTCCGCAAAAAACATCCTCTTGAGTTTCCCTGAGAATAAATACCGGATGCTTCTGCTGGCTCTTGTCTCTTATCTGACTGCAAGGGAGAAATAATTTTTTTCAGTTGCTGAAAAAAATTCACGCATTTCTACCGGAAGACTGGGAAGAACTGAGTTCTTCCGCAAAACTGTCGACAAGCTTCCTGCATTCGGCAAGTGATTTGAGACATTTTTCAGATGTCGTCACGACATCATCCGGATTAACCTTTGCAGAGAGTTTTAAAACTTCAAGATAGCCTGCTAGCAATGACAGCTGGTCTTTCACGGTTTGGACTGTCCCGGTCGCCACTGCAGGAAGAGAAGCGGTGCTTCTTCTTGTCTCGAGGACAATTCCGATTCTGTCGCCACACAGTTCGAGAAGGGAGGACGCCAGTACCGACTGAACTTTATTTTCATATGCCCCGACAAAAAGGAAACCGTAAATCTTAGCGCTGCCATGAAGTGGGACATAACCGACCGACTGGAGTCCGGTGCCTGAAACCCACCTGCACAACTTTGTGTTCCTGTCCGCTGCAATATCCATCAGCTTGTTCCAGTCAACAGTTGCGTCAGCAGTCACAGCCGGCTGCCATTCCGCAACAATCTGAGGTCCGGGAGCCGACTTGTATCCCCTGCTCAGGACTTTAGAGAACTTGCCCTTTTCCGACGGGTCTGCCAGTACTATGCTCATAACGTCAAGATTGACAGTTCGAACCAGCATATGTATGTAATCGACAATATCTGCAAACTGCCAGCCCGGTTTTGCAAGGGTCTCGCACAGATCAACAAAACTCTGCAGCTGATCCTTGTAATTCTCAGACTCGTTCTCAAGGATCTTCTGCAAATCTTCCGACATGTCCGGAATCTGATATTTCTCGGGCACGTCGTACACGCTTGTCTTCTGCAAAGCCGGTTTGACATTTGTGAACGATTCGGATACCGGCTTAAGGGATATTTCAACCGGCGGAGCAGATTCAGGCTTGTTGATTGCTGCCGGCCTTAACGTCAGGACAGGCGGAGCCGACGGCTGTTGAGGCGTGGAGGCCGGCGGCACAATGCTTGCCCTGTTATGCACTATCAGCTTTCCCTGGCTGATGTTGCCGTGCTGAGTGGCGGCCTGGGGGGTCGGTGGATGCAGTTGAACCTGCGGCGGAGGCTGTGCGGCAGATGAAACAGCAGGTTTAAGCTTCAGGGGGATGCTCGTATTCTGTGAAGGCGGAGGAAGCGGCTGTGCGGGATTCTGCGGAGCCGTCAAGGAAATAGGTGCGGCGGGGGCGGGTTGTGATGAGGGCGACTGCACATTTGCAGGGGATTTCAGTTTAAAGGCTTTAGGGGGGACGTTCATGGCATCACCTTTATTTTCTTCTTTTTTTCTTGCTGGGCGTGAAATTGCTGCCGCGTCTTATTTTATTGGCCAGGGCTCCTGCATTGCTTAAAGGGGAACCGGACATCAACCTGTTGACGAGACTCGTCTGCTTCAGGAATTTCTGCATCATTGCAAACTGCTTCAAGAGCTGGCCCACTTCCTCCAGTGAAGTACCGCTTCCTTTCGAGATTCGCTTTTTCCTTGAAAAATCTATCAGGTCCGGATCTTTCCTTTCCGCCTTGTTCATGGAGGATATTATCGCTTCCATGTGTATGAAGGATTTGTCGTCAAGTCCGGTACATTTGCAAGCTGATTGCCGCCGGGGAGAAGCTTGAGGACGGATTCAAGTCCGCCCATTTTCTTCATCTGCTTGAGCTGCTGGAGGAAATCGTCGAGGTCGAAAGATTTCGTGCGGAGTTTCTCCTGAAGCCTTTCGGAATCTTCCTTGTCTATCTCCAGCGCCGCCTTTTCCACAAGGGATACAATGTCACCCATGCCGAGTATCCGTGACGCCATTCTTTCGGGATAGAACACATCCAGGTCGGCGATTTTTTCGCCGACACCCACGAACTTGATCGGACAGCCGGTCACTTTGCGAATTGAAAGCGCCGCGCCGCCGCGGGCGTCGCCGTCGAGTTTTGTCAGAATCACGCCGGTCAATACCAGCGCCTTATGGAAATGATCAGCTACGGAAACGGCTTCCTGCCCGAGGGCCGCATCGGCCACAAGGAGGATCTCCATCGGATTGACCGCCTGTTTCACCCTGACGAGTTCGACGACCATCTGCTCATCAATCTGCAGTCTTCCCGCCGTATCTATTATGACAACGTCAAGAGCCTCTTTTTTCGCGTGTTCGATTGCGTTTTTCGCGATCGATGGGACATTCGGGTTTCCGCGTTCGGAATAAACCGCAATTCTGTTCTCCCTGCCCAGGATTTCGAGCTGATCTATGGCCGCCGGCCTGTAAATGTCTGCCGCAACAAGCAGTGTTTTCTTATTGTCTTTCTTGAGGTTCAACGCGAGTTTCGCACAGGTCGTGGTTTTGCCGCCGCCGTGCAGGCCGACAAGCATGATGACAGCCGGATATGCGCCACCGGTGCTAAGCGGAGATGCGTCTTTCCCCATAAGTTCAACCAGCCTGTCATTTACAATTTTAACAAGCTGCTGTCCTGGAGTCACGGTTTTTAAAACCTCTATCCCGAGGCAGTCCTTCCTTACCTCGTCGGTGAACTCCCTTACGACACTGAGATTTACGTCGGCATCGAGAAGCGCATCGCGGATCTGGTCCATCGCCTCGGAGACATTGGATTCAGTAAGAATCCCCTGCCCGCTCAATTTCCTGAACACCTTCTGCAGTTTATCTGTAAGATTTTCAAACATAGAAAAATGCCACTCCTGAAATATTTACGTTTTTTACAATTTGCGATTGCATGTTTTTGTGCTAATATGAAAGCCTGCAAAAAGCTGAACAGAATAATATGATTTCAGCAGAAAATCAACCGCATAAGGAGAAAAAAATGAGAAGTGATATCATAAAAAAGGGTTTTGAACGCGCACCACACCGATCCCTGATGTATGCGACAGGCGTGAAAAGAACGGATATTGACAAGCCCTTCATAGCCGTATGCAACTCATATACCAACATAGTTCCCGGTCACTGCCACCTCGACAAGGTGGGAAAACTCATCTGCAAGGAGATTCAGAGGGCGGGAGGAGTAGCGTTCGAATTCAACACCATGGCCATCTGCGACGGCATAGCGATGGGGCATGAAGGCATGAAGTATTCCCTGGCAAGCCGCGAAATCATCGCCGACACGGTTGAATCAATGCTCAGGGCGCATCCTTTCGACGCGATGATCTGCATTCCGAACTGCGACAAAATCATACCCGGAATGCTCATGGGCGCAATGAGACTCAACATACCGACAATTTTCGCATCCGGCGGCCCCATGGCCGCCGGAAAAATGGCCGACGGGACAGCCTGCGACCTGATTTCAATCTTCGAAGGCGTAGGAAAACTCAAAGTTGGCAAACTTGATGAAGCCGGGCTGTCAGTCCTTGAGGAAAAAGGATGCCCCGGTTGCGGTTCCTGTTCCGGAATGTTCACGGCAAACAGCATGAACTGCCTGACCGAAGCATTGGGAATGGGACTTCCCGGAAACGGGACAATCCTTGCGGTTGATCCAAAACGTAAAAAGCTCTGGAAGCAGGCGGCAAGATTAATAGTCAAAATGGCTCTGGCCGGCGGACCACTCCCGAAGGATATCGCAACCGAAGAGGCTTTCCTGAACGCTCTTGTCCTGGACATGGCCATGGGCGGAAGCACAAACACCGTCCTGCATACGCTTGCCATAGCAAACGAGGCAGGCATCAGCCTCAACCTTAAAAAAATAGATGAAATCAGCAGGAAGACTCCCAATATCTGCAAAGTTTCCCCCTCAAGCAAGTTCCACATGGAGGACGTTGACGCCGCCGGGGGAATCAGCGCGATCATCAAGGAAATATCAAAAATGCCGGGGCTCATAAACAAGAATACTATTACGGTCACGGGCAAGACACTTGTCAAAACCGTCTCCAAAGCCCCTGCCCCTGACGGAACTGTCATAAGGACAACTGAAAATCCGTACAGTCTTGACGGCGGACTCGCCATTCTCTACGGGAATCTTGCGGAAAAAGGCTGCGTAGTGAAAACCGCCGGTGTCGCCCCTGAAATGCACAAGCACCGCGGCCCCGCCGTAATCTTCGAAAGCCAGGAGGATGCATGCTCGGGAATCCTTGCCGGAAAAGTAAAGGCCGGAGATGTTGTAGTCATAAGATATGAAGGTCCCAAGGGCGGTCCGGGCATGCAGGAAATGCTCGCCCCTACAAGCTACATAATGGGACAGGGTCTCGGAGAAAAAGTCGCGCTTATAACCGACGGACGCTTCAGCGGCGGAACGCGCGGCGCTTGCATCGGGCACATCAGTCCCGAAGCCGCAGCAGGCGGTACAATAGCCCTTGTCAAGGAAGGCGACATGGTTTCAATAGACATTCCGTCGAGGTCCATCACTCTCGAAGTCTCATCTGAAGAACTGGCGAAAAGAAAATCGGAATGGAAGGCGCCCGAGCCCAGATACAAGACGGGCTGGCTCGCTAGATACGCGGCCATGGCTACAAGCGCAGACACGGGAGCCGTCCTCGCCGTACCGGGAACTTTAAGTTAGGCGGCCGAGGGCCGCAACTTTTGAACAATCGAATTACGAACAGACGAACATTCGAATTACGAAGTGAAGATAATCGAAGGTATAGTGAAATTGATTTTTGATTTACGAGCGTGACAACGCTCCTTGGAGTGCGGGAACTTGTTACCGCCTTGTTTCGCGAAATTCATTTCGCGGAATTACCTTACTTGTGGGACGGAATAAATTCCGTCGTTAAAGGCGGCAATCAGTCTACGGTGAGAAGCTACGCCCGACACGGTAAATTGCCGCACTACAAGTGCGTATTTCGCTATTCGCAAAAAACTGAATTTAGAATATCTATAACTTTGAAATTCCTTAACGTTTGAATTAGGCGGCTTTACCGCAACTCTGAATATCCAATAACCAACACAGAATATCCAATGTCCAAGTAAAGATTATTTTGAATTCAATTCCGATGGAAATTGAAAATTGAGTGTTGGTTATTGGATGTTCATATCTTAAAATTCCTTAGCCTTGAATTACGGCTGGATGATGTAGTTTTTTCTTAGGGCTACCCTAAGAAAAAACAAAAAGTGTTCACATGAAACCATTCTCACTACTCATAAAACCCGCTTCGGCCGACTGCAATCTCAACTGCAGCTACTGTTTCTACCTGGAGAAGAAATCGCTATATCCCGAACAGAAGATCCATCGGATGTCCGACGAAGTCCTTGAAAAGATGATCTCAAGCTACATGCAGACGGAAGAGCCGCAGTATTCCTTCGGATGGCAGGGCGGTGAACCGACACTGATGGGTTTGGATTTCTTCAGGAAAGTCACCGACCTGCAGCAGAAATACGGGCGTAAAGGCGCGGTTGTCGCAAACGGGCTCCAGACAAATGCGACACTGATCACCGATGAAATGGCGGAGCATTTCGCAAAATATAAGTTCCTTCTCGGCGTGAGCCTTGACGGTCCGTCTGAAATCCATGATTTCTACCGCCGGAACCTTGCGGGTTCCGGAAGCCACGCCGACGTGATGAACGCTATCGAAATCCTGAAAAAACACAATGTTGAATTCAACATTCTCACCCTGGTCAGCAAATCCAATGTCGCAAAAGCGGAAGAGGTTTACAATTATCTCTCCGGCAACGGATTTCTTTATCACCAGTACATTCCCTGCGTGGAATTCGATGCTGACGGCACTCCCCTTCCCTGGACAATCACAGGGAAGGAATGGGGGAATTTCCTGTGCTCTATCTTCGACAAATGGTCTGCGGGAGATACGCGGAAAGTCTCCGTGAGGCTCTTCGATTCGATCCTTATGTATCTTGTAGAAGGCCAGCGCAACGTCTGTGTCATGGGTAAAAACTGCTGTCAGTATCTGGTTGTAGAGCACAACGGGGATGTCTATCCCTGCGATTTTTTTGTCAAATCGGAACTGAAGCTCGGAAACATCATGGATTCCACATGGGAGCAGCTCCAGGATTCCGAAACATATAAGAACTTCGGTGCGCTCAAATCTAAATGGAGCAGCGCCTGCGAGAACTGCGACTTCCTCGAAATATGTTCGGCGGACTGCCTGAAAAACCGACTTCCGCAAAGCCAGAACAATCCGAGAACCCTGAGCTGGCACTGCGAAGGCTGGAAGATTTTCTACAAGCACAGCCTGCGCAAATTCAAAAAGCTGGCGGAGCAGATAAAACGGGAAAGGGTTATGGAGACCCTTCGTGCGCAGGGGGGGTCTCCTGCGGCATTGAAGGTCGACAGAAACGCCTCCTGCCCCTGCGGCAGCGGCAGGAAATACAAGAAATGCTGTCTTGGCAAACGATAGTGAGGACGGATTAAAATCGTATCCGACTTACGACGGTTTCAGGCTATCTGTTCTTCCCTGTCGCGTCTTTCACGATTCCCCGTCCGGCGAAATCAGGTGAGTTCGCCTGTTTCTTAAGGTTACAGGCAAGGGATGCCAACTTGCTTTGAAGTCCGGCAAGATAAAGGTTTCCAAGATGTCCTCCGACATTGTAGAAGACGCATCTGTCGCCCATGATTTTCCGGAGCAAGTGGCGCTCAGCAGGACTTTCCAGAAAATCATTTGAAGAATGAATGATGAAGACATTCTGAGCATTTCGCAGGAAATCCTCGATGGATGCGAGGCTTGATCTCTCATTCAGTTCATCGGCGGAGAGTGTGCGTTTCTCCATGTCTGAACGGTATTTGAGGAGGAACATCTTATGATAGTCGGCAAACGACAACTGGTTGATTTCGCGGTAAAAATCAGTCCTGTTGCCCCAGGAGCACGGGCTTTTGAAGCAGTTCATGTCCCCGTTGTTTCGGACAATGCTAAGGATCATTTCGTCCAGCGTGATTTTATAGTTAAAGGAAATAAGTGCCTGCGCCTCAATGTCGGAGAACGGCAGAGGTTCATATTTTGCATTCTCCGTTTCCAA
This sequence comes from Victivallales bacterium, assembly GCA_041662825.1. Classification (GTDB taxonomy): domain Bacteria; phylum Verrucomicrobiota; class Lentisphaeria; order Victivallales; family GWF2-50-93; genus GWF2-50-93. The sequence continues at coordinate 9,433 of JBAZRS010000140.1, forward strand.
TTCACCGTACGGCTTATAGTGTTTTCTGCTCATGGCGATGTATTTGCATGCGGCGAAAGAACCGCGTTCAAAAACCTGTTCGCGAGGCCATTTCTTCCACGCATGCCCTATCCCGTCAAGTGCGGAAACAGCCTTCACCGCGTCAACAGGCGGATTGATCGCCACGAACTGGTCGATTTTCAGTTTTGGCTCCGCCTTCTCCTTTGCCCCGATGAACAGCGCATGCATTCCACCCAGAGAATACCCAACTAGAATCTTCTTCCGGAAACAGAGGCCCTTGTTCTCAAGATCCTTGAACACTGCGGCTATGGCACCCCTTACATCTTCGGCATCCGACGGAATGTAGCCGGGCACGGGAACAGATGCAGCAGTACTCATGAACTCCCAGTTGAAAGCGTTGTTCAAGGCAACGACCGTATAGCCCTGATTGAACAGAATCTCTGAAACTGCGGAAATATGCGTACCTGTGAAATGCGAGCCGAAACCGGGAATTACAACAGCAATCGGAGCATCATTTTGTTTCTGATACCACACCTTGTACGGCATGTCGGGTTTACCCTTAATCACCTCAATGGACCGTATGGAGCCCTGGTTGAAGAAATCCGTGTTCCACAACGATACGTCAACCCACATGCTCTTGTTTTCATTCTGGATGCTTACCATTACCACCCTGAGGGTGTCCACGTGGGCACCCTGCGATTCAAACCCGCTAATCACAACCTCGTTGAGGAGAGGATCAGTTTCCGCGGGTAAAAGCTCCTGTACTTCCGAGGAAAGTTTCTTCTGATATTGCATAAACCTCTCGCTTCGGTCATAATCGTTGATCTTGAAGAAACGTTCAGAGGCATAGAGTCTTTTCAGAAGCTCATAGGGATCGTAGTTCGCCCGGTAGAAAGTGTCCATGTCGCGGTATCGGTGCGCGCTTTCATTGAGTACCGTGAATCCGAACACCCCGGGATAGGGAACATAAGTCTTGGGATCGAACGCATAGTCGAAAATCTTGCCGATTCCGTCGCGGAGATTGGATTGGCCCAGTACCGGCAGATGAAGCACGGGCCCGGCCCCGATGCCCCATACGGCGAAAGCCTGTCCAAAATCTTCGTCCTGCACCTCCATGTCGAACCAATCCAGGGCGGGATCATATAAACCGGCGACTCCGA
>JBAZRS010000141.1:0-10547 GCA_041662825.1 Victivallales bacterium
CACCTCCCTTGGCCAGATGCCGTCATCGGGGCGTGGGCGGTATTTTCCGGCCCAATCCAATCCGAGTGTTGTCCCCCAGTTGCGGCGATCCCAGACAAATCCCCGGAACGGATCGCGGTGCAGATTCATCCACTCCAGCAGTTCCCTGTGCAGGCTGTTGCGCATAGCGGAGTAATCTGGATCTTCAATAAGGTTTTTCAATTCATGGGGATCTTTTGACAGGTCATAGAGTTCGTCTGTGCTGAAGAGGTTGATCGCCAGTTTCAGGTTGTCCCTCACGATACAGCGGATCGGCTGGAAACCGCCGCAGGAATCATGTCCTATTTCAAAGCGGTTGAACTCGATGAACGCGGAACGTCCGGGCTCTTCATTTCCGGCAATCAATGCCGAGATGTTTTTCCCGTAGAGTATTTCCGGGAGATTCGCACCCGCGAGTGTCAGCATGGTGGGCAGAAGGTCGGCATGGCTGACGGGCGATTCGATCACATGCGGTGTCCGCTGTCCTTTTGGAGGGCGGACAATCAGCGGAATGCGTGCCGCCCCGTCGTACATGCAGGCGCCTTTGCTGAGCAGGCCGTGTTCGCCCATGAGGTCGCCGTGATCTGATGTGAATATGACCCAGGTGTTGTCGAGGGCGAGGCAGTCCAGTTCTGCAACCACACGCCCGATCTCGTAATCCACAAAACTGTTGCAGGCGAAGTAGAGGGGGAGATAGAAATTACCGTTGCGCAACGGATGCACCTTTTGCGGAATCTTTTCGACTTTCTCCCGCCACATCAGCTGTATGTGCGGCTTGCCTTCCAGCGTGTCCTTTCCTGCCGGCCCGACAGGATAGTTATAGTTCATGAACGGTTCGATGAATCTCTTCGGGCATGCCCAGGGGTGGTGGGGTTCGTCGTATGACATGACCAGACAAAACGGTTTTTCCGTTTTCTGATTCAAGAATTTTATGCCGCGATCTGAAACCCGGTGGGCCCATGTGAACTCCTCTGTGATGCGTTCGTCGGGAATCTGGTCGATGGAGTCTGCGGCGTTGCGCCACAGGGCCTTCTCCTCCGGCGACAGGTCGTCCAGATAGTTTTTGCCGTCATACCAATATTCGGGATCCCAACCTCTGGGGCAGGTGCCGGTGTCGAAATAATCGTGCCCGCTGAGATGCCACTTTCCGCTGTAAGCGCAGCTGTAACCGGCCTTGCCCAAGTAGTCCGCCATGGTCAGGGTGTTTTCGTAAAGCGGGATGCTGTTTGCCCATGGGCCGCTGTTGTGCGGATAGACACCAGTAAAGAGGCCTGCGCGGGCTGGTGTGCAGACAGGACTCGTGGTGTAGGCGTGATCGAAACGTGTCCCGTTGGCGGCCAGCCGGTCGATGTGCGGAGTTCGCAATTCCGGATGTCCGTAGCAGCCGACTACGTTGGCACCTTGTGTGTCAGTTATGAAAACGATGAAATTTGGACTGCCTGCTTTTTTCATCTGTTATGCTCACTGATATTGTTCAATTCCAGGTTCCGCACCCTATGCCAGCGCAGGGCGGGGCGGGCATCCTTGCTCATAGTTCGCATCGTCAGGTCCGCCAGCTGAATTTCATCGACATCGCGCATGAAGATCGCAAAGGATGGAAGGCGGCCAAAGGCGTCGCAGGACGGATAGGCGTCACGCTTTGGCGGAACCACGGACTCGGCCAGGGCATCGTCGCCGCCACCCTCAAATTCGAAATCGCAGTTCTCGATACGCACGTTGCAAACAGGCGCTTCGGGCAGTCCCATGATGTAGCAGCCGGCGGAACTGGCCTGCCTTGAGGTGATGTGCGAGAGCCTGATACCTCGGGCATACTGCACCGGCTGGCGAATATCGCTGCCGTGGATCGGTCGGCCCCGGTCGCCCAGCTTGATGAAGAACGGTACACGCACCTGATCCATCTGCACATGGCTGATGGAGATGTTTTCGAGCATGCCTCCGTCAACGCAGCCAAGTGCGATGCCGCAGGCGCCTCGCCAGTCAGCTCCGCCTGTGTTCGGGTCTGATTCGAGCACGGTGCTCGGAACCATCTGCAGGTTGCTGACAGTAATATTTCGGAATCCGCCATTGGATTCTGTGCCGGTCTTGAAATGGTTGCAATGGGTGCGGGTGATGCAGTTGCTTATGACCACATTTTCGGTAGGCCGGTCATTTCCGGATTTCAGGCATAGCGCATCATCATGCGAATCAATATTGCAGTCGCTTACCGTAACATCGCGGCAGCAGTCGATGTCGCAGCCGTCATTGTTGCAGGAACCGTGATTGTAGACATTGAGACCATGCAGGCGCAGGCGTGAGCACTTCAGGTAGTGCTGCATCCAGAAGCCGGAGTGGCGGAGGTGAAGATTTTCGACCGCGACATCATCGCATTCGGCGAACCAGATGACCCGCGGCATTGATGCCCGGATCCCCGGAGAGCGCCTGATGGCAGGCCCCTGTCCGTCTATTGTCCCCGAACCGCAGAGCCGTATATGGTTTGTCCTGTGCGCAAAAAGCAGTGTTCTCAATCCTTCCTGATCTTCGGAAAAACGAACAGGTGATGGATTGTAGAGTATGTAGTCGTCGAGGTCGGTGCTCCCGAGAAGCGTGGCACCGCTCTCCAGTTGCAGCGTGAGATTGCCGCATAGGCTCAGTCCGCCTGTAAGGTAGCGTCCGGGTGGAAACAGGATTGTCCCGCCGCCGGCCTCCCCGCATTTGTCTATCAGTTTCTGTATGGCTCCTGTGTTGAGCGTGAACCCGTCCGGAACCACCCCGTGATCTGTTGCTGTCAGCATAATGTCCTTCCTATTTGTTCGCTTCTTCCGTTCCGATGGCGGGATCAGCGGATGAAATATTCCCCGACCACAGAGGCGCCTGCCCTTTCCGCTGCCAGTTCAGCCAGTTGAGCGCGGCGCTGTAATTTATCTGGTGGCCGCCTTGGAAAACAGTCACACGGGTTTTGCCTGAAATCTTCCGGAAAAGGGCGGGAGACGATTCATACAGGGGATCGTCAATATTTTGTTTTAGCTTTTCCGGCATAACCTGATTTGCGGCTATCGCGGTTACAATCTCGTCAGGAATCCTGTCGGCTCTGTCCGCCAGCGCATTATAGGCGTTCAGCGAGTGCGTGACTGGCACGCTGCCGCTATGCCCGTCGGCGATTCCCGTATTGATGTCAACAGGTATTCCGGCAGCATTCCTGATATGGCTGCTCGGGGAGCGGAGAGAATATTCCCTGTCCACAGCCGGACTGTCACCGGGGGCTCCACCGCATGCTTTTTCAATCATGTCGGAATAGTGGCCCCCGCGTTTTTTTGATTCGGCATGCCATTCTTTCAGGTCATATATGGGGCACCAGGCGGAAACTGCGGCCCAGATCTCCGGGTTGCGCCCGGCCATCAGCAGCGCTGCGTGTCCGCCGCCAGAAGCTCCGACAAGATATATGCGGTTTTCATCCACCTTGAAAACTGTTTTCGCAAAGTTGACGGCGCTGACGATATCCTTAACAACCAGCTCCGATCCGCAGGCTTCCGGTTTGTCGTTTCCACCGCGGAAATCGGGATGTATCATCCCCCAGCCGTTCTTTATGCACCACTGGGCGTATTGAGGCTGCCTCTGCCGGTAATCCCCTTTCCATGTGTGCAGCGCGACCAGCAATGGCACGGCTTCCTTTTTTTGCGGGTTGTACATCAGCGCAGGCTGTTCCGTACCGTCCGCCGAACTTAAATACCGTGTTTCGCTAATGCCGGAAGGCCAGCCGTCCGCTGCCGACTGCTCTTTTTTCTTTTGATTCTGTGCGTCGGCCTTCGGCGTTTCCGCAATAACCTGACCCGATATAATCATTGCTAAAATCATCAGTGTGCTGTTCATTCCATTACTCCAATACTATAAATTTGACTTCATGCGGCGCTATGCGGACCTTGACGGTGTTCGCGTCCAGCATATTCGCTTTTGACTTGTCCTCCATGTCAAAGGCCTTGGAGACATTTCCGCCGACCAGCAATTTGCTGTCGACCGAAAGGTTTCCGTCTATGGCAGCCTCGGAAATGTTGAGCACCGCCAATGCGGCCTTCTTCCCGTCTTCTTTCCGGTATCCGCCTACAATAAGGTCTTTTGGTGCTGTCTTCAACCAGGACTTGTCGCGCCAGTAGGGCAGATGTTTTGCACCGGTGAAGAAGCCGACTTCCCGATCCAGCGCGTCGCATATCCCGTTGACAATCGGATCGCCCTCGTAACTCTTCCCTTTGCGGCGCATGGGCTGATCAAGCAGCAGGCAGTACGCAGTTGCGAGTCGGATCGCACGCACATTTTCAGTTTTTTTGCCGTTCTTGTCGGTAATCATCTGAATGCTTGGGCCGGCCTGTCCGAGTCCGCTGGTGCTGGCGACCCAGGCGGCATATTTGTCAATGTCTTTCCCGTCCTGAATGAAGTCGGAACTGCCCTCGACATCGTTGACGCCCTCAACGAACCAGTTGGACTCGAACGACGATTCCGGTTCGTTGCCTCCGATCTGGTGCGGCGGCCTGCCCATCAGCCAGAATGCCGTGGAGAAACGCTTTCCCCATTCGTGCTTGCGGAAGACATTGGACTTGGGCTGTATCGAGCCGTCCGGACGGCGCCAACTTGTACCGGTGAGATCAGTCACATTGCGGAACCGTTCCGGCGGGAACGGCTGATAGTTGTCGTAGAACGTACCGTTGATGGCGCAGCGCTTTCCAATCTGGTACATGTGCCAGAGGTTGCAGTCGATATATGCCTGATCCATGGCCGTATTTATCGGCGTGAGCTGCTCGTCCGTCTCATAAGTATATGTGCCGCCGTTGCTTTTCCTGCCTTTGAATTGTATTTCCGGCATGAACTCCTTGCGCAGGTTGGACGTGAATATCCACGAGGATCCGAACGTGGCGAACTCCTTCATGCCTGCGGATGCCGAGCCGATCGCCCCGTAAATGGTCAGCGGCGCTCCGGCGCGGGCCTCGGCGGTCTTGTTCTTGTACCTTCCCTCGCTCTCGTACATGAATTTGCGCAGCTCCTCGTAATCGGCATCTGTGTAGAGTGTGAAGCCGTTCACCCCGCTGCCGTAATAGCGGAAGCCGGGTGTGTCATGGGAGAACAGCTGTTTCCAGAAAATGTTCCTGTAGTTTTCCGGACGCGGCCTGACAGGCGACGCCATGAGCACGATCTCGAAAGTCTGCGGCGTTGCGAATTCCGCAGGTGCGTTCACAATATGGTATTTGAGGAAAAGCCCCCCCTTTTCGCGCACAAGCGACGTCATAGGCTTCTTGTCATCGACGCTCCAGCCCTGGTCGGATTCCACAAACGCCCAGAGTCCGCGATCCGGCTGGCCGATGAAGACAATCGGGGTCATTGAATTGAGCATGCCGGGATTCTTCGGCATCTTGGTCGTGTCGAAGATAACGCCGTCGCCGTCCGGTATCCGGCCCACTCCGGTCATCTTCGGATCATAACCCCGCCACCATTTCATGATCGTCGCGGAGCTGTCCAGCGGGATGACAAGGTCTAGATTTTCCACGCGGGTTTTCCCGGACGGTTGCAGCGTGACGGTGAATTTGCACCAGCCCTCGTATTCGACCACGGTGTCGATTTGCACCTTCAGCGGGCCCAGGGTGTCCTGGGCGGACACGGTCGCCTGATAGCCGTCGGTGGGTAGAAGTTCGGGCAGGGGACATGCGCCTTTTACAAACTCGTATGCCGCGAACAGGGGTGGAAACATTTTGCCGGAGATTTTTTCGAAGCGCGGAGTTCCCGCCGCTGCGAGAGTCACAGGCTGGCCGTTGACATTTCCGCTCAAGGTCACCGCTTTTCCGAGCAGCTCCGCGCCCTGGGATGTGATTGACTTAGGGAAACCGGAGTTGTCAAAAACATATTTGCGCCCCCATACGGACACGGTCTCTCCTTCCACCTTTACCGGCTCGAACGGGGGAATGACGACCTTGTCTTTTCCGAGCGTGTTTTTCTCCCACGGGAATCTTTCGCGGGTCAATGTCAGCGTTTTCTTGTGAACCTCGCGTTCACCTTTGAAGAGGCGGAAGTTTACGGAGTATTTCCCGTCGGGGAAAGGGGAGGGAAGCTTGACTGAAAGACGACCTTTTTGCGCGGTGACAGTGCCGGAGTCTACTGCGACTTTCGCACCTTTGGCGTCCAGAACTTCAACTGCAAAGCGGTCAGCGGTGTTGATTGCCGCCCCTTTTTCCTTATCAGTATCCGCCAGCATATTCGTCATGACAGTTGAATTCACTATGGCTTCCATCTGGTCGGAGTAGGGTGAGAATATGAAGTCTGCATCGAAGTCGGCGGGCTTGGTCATTTTCCTGGAGAGGCACCATTCATTCAAAGTCTTGCCCAGTTTTTCATCTGCCGTGCAGAAAGGCAGGGACTGCCGCAGAAGAAGGGTATCTTTTCCGTCGGCCGCCTTATGGACGGCCTGTATGCTGAATTCATTCATTGCCGTGGTCGAGCAATTAAAAGCGGTTTGCAGCGGCAGGCGATATTTCTTTTCCTTGCCGGAATCCGCGAAAGAAAGAGTCTTGTTGAAGAGTTCTTCCTTGTTTGCCCGGTTGGCAAGTGAGATGTTCACCTTGCCGCCTTCACCGCGCAGGATGGCGCCTGTGGCGGAGAAATTCAATCCGCGTGTTCCTCCTGGGGCAAACGCCTTGAAAAGTCTGGGATGGCTTGGGGAAATGCTCGCGTTCGCCGGTGCCGCAGGATCGAAGAAGAGTTCGCCAGCCCGCGTCCAGTCGCCCTCTTTTCCGCCGCCCCAGCTCAGGTAGAGCGGCTTTGCGGAGAACGCGAGATGCGCCAGGAGCGTCTGTCCATCCAGTGATTTCAGATCGAGCAGCGATGCGGGAATTGCGAGTTTCGCAGTGAGCCAGTTGGAGCCGGGAGACTCCTGTTTGTCGGACACCAGTTTGACGATGGAGTCCGCTGCTATAATCCTGGTCTGGCCGGGAAGGAATTCCACTTCCTCGACAAGAACTGCCCCGTTGGCGTTCATCCTGATGCGCAGTGATTTTCCAGAGGCGGCGGTGGCGCGGTTCCGCGTGCTCAGATGCACCACCATGTGATCGTCCTGGGCGATTCTGGAATCCCCGTTCTGCGTGGCGTCGGCCTTGAAGAAGATGGTAAGATCCGGAGTGGGTATCATCATGCCTATGTAGATGGTGTTGCCGTGAGAAGTGACCCACCAGCCGGCATCGTAGCCACTTCCGATATATTGCGGACCTTTGGAGCCGGAGGTTTCCAGCATGCCGGAAAAACCGGCCGCCCACTGCCAGCTGTAGATCATCCGCGGACTGTCCATCGGCGGAGCATCAGGAAGCATGGCGACACGGGCAAACGGGGTTTGCGGTTGAGATGCATGGGCAGGGTCTGCCGCCATTGAAACATTAAGCATCTTTGTTGTGAGAATTAATGCCATGACCAACGAGAAAACCCATTTGAATTTTAAAGATGTTCCCACCGTTCACCTCTTTTTTATAATATATTGCATCTTTATGTCTTATGTCTCTGCTGTAGTCGCGTCACTCTGTTGACGCGTCTTATTCCCGTTTTTTGCCAGCGCCCGATTAATGCTGAAGACGCGCCAGCAGAGTGGCGCGGCTACAGCAAAACCAAGACACGGACGGAGCATTTTCATCTCAGCGTCAGTATCCTCACTCCGTATACGGCAGGTATTTCGACTGTGAATGCATCGTTTCCGTCAAGTGTACCGGCGGCTTTGCCGTTTTCAGCGTCTGTCACTGTTTTGCCTGTGGCAAAACCCAGCGCTTTCTGATCAATCTTTACTGTCGCATTGACGGCCTTGTCAGACCAACTCGACAGTACGATCATAAGTTCCTTGGCATCCGGCTTCGCCAGAGCCAGCCATTTGACGTTTTCATCTGAGACGGAGAGGACAGGCTGATCTGCCCAGTAGTTGTAAACTGTCACAGCGTTCCCGCCATAACCGAAATCCACAACGATTTTTTCCAGTGTGCGTGCGGCTATGGCGTCGGCTTTTTCCAGCTCCACCGCCTGCGGCGGGGAGCGTCTAGGCATCTCATGCACCATGCGCATGCCCCACCCGACACGGCCGGGCCACTCTGGATGTTGCTTCTCGTATTCAAGCATTATGGGATTCGACTTTCCGTAAAGTTCACGGTGGTCGTGACCGTAAACTCCGGTCTGCCGTCCCATGACTGTCGTGCGGATTTCGTCGGGTTGGAACGGATTTGCATAGCGTGCGCTCCACTCCAGATCCAAGCTGATGGTTCCAAAACCGTGCAGAGGCAGAACCTGGCTGTTGGTGCGGTGAATCGACCATTCCACCTCGTCCGGCTGGTTTCGTTTCCAATATTGCAGAAGATTCCATGCGCGTTTCATGTAATCGCGCTGGTTCCAGAGAATCAACGCGGGCTGGACAGTTCCATTTTCCGTGACGTAAGCCGCCGATGTGCGCGGATTTGCAGAGGAGATGGGATGATTATTGTCCCAGTAAAGGCTGACACCTCGCTTCAGCCATTCGTTGTGATGCCAGAGCGCATAGTCCTGGTAGGTTCGCGGGAATGTGATGCGCGCGCCGCCTCCGGTTGCGCCTTTGCGGAATTCATCGTCGCTGAGGCATTCCCGCTGTGTCATGGCGCCAAGTATAGTCCATTCATCCTGAAACACCCACCATTCCGGCTGGAACTTGCAGGCGGCCATTTCCTCGGCATAGACAAGTGCCGGACGCGGACGGCGCGGCACCGCCCACTTGTTCACGAACTTGCGGATGCTGTCCGCCCAGTTCCATTCTCCCTGGACCGGCGGTGGATTGTATTTTTTCACATATTCATTCAGCCATTCCTCGTCGAGTTTCCCTGTCTTGTGCGCCTCGCAGATTCGGTCCACCACGGTCCAGTCGTTGCGGTAAGGCCCCTTGTAGGAGCAGCTGAGTCCGCCCCATGGATTGACAGGCCCGGAAATTGCGGGCATATAGTTGGCCTTCGCGCGCCAGCCGTCCGGCATCGGTTTCACCGGCGACGCCTGCAGTCCGAAAACCAAGTCATGGCGGGAATTGATGACTGATGGCGTGTTGACAAGATAGATGCGCATGGTCAGGCGATCTTTCTCCCGGATGATGTCCTGCACAGGAGTCTTGGCTCCATCCTTGGCGGTAAGCCAGCCCCGGTCGTTTTCCGCGAACCACGCCAGTCCGCGCTCCTCGGCACCGAGCCAGATGTAGCTGCAGAAACTGTTCAGCCAGGTGTTACGTCTTGCTGCCTTGCCGCTTTGCCAGACAACGCCTTCACCTTGCGGGGCCTTCCCTGCGGGATTGATGCGCATGCCGTCCACGTAGGTGTGGTACAGCGGCATCTCACTGTCTTTGAGCGGTATTTCAATCCACATACTCTGGATTTCAACCGGCTTTGCGCCAGGTTCAAGCGTCATCTCGACTTTCATGCAGCCGTCATATTCGACAGTGGAGACGCTCTTGATGCGGATTGCTTCGTTTTCCGCTTCTGTTGCGAATATCGCAGAAGCGGCGGACTTGGATTTCAATGTTGCGGGCTGAACCTTGAATTTCAGTTCACCGCCGGAAGTTGTGCAGCGGATAGTCATTGGCGATGCAAGCAGTTCGCGATCCTGGCTGAGCACCGAATCCCATAGGCCGAAGCCGTTCATCGTGTACTGGCGCTGGACAGTTTCGACTTTTTTCCCTTCGACGCGGACAGGAGTGAATGGCGGATAAATCTCTTTGGTGAACCCCAGTTTGTTCCCCTCCCACGGGAATACGATGCGGTTCAATGGTTTTTCAATTGTTGCAGTTGCAGTTCCACCGGAACCTTCGAGGATGAAACGGACAAAATACTCGCCGTTAAGTGGGGGAACCTTCAACCTTGTTTCCGGCCCCAGTCCGTCCCTGAGTTTTATTTTTGTCTCGGCCACTATGGCAGAGGAATTCTTTTTCCGCACTTGAACGGTTGCGTAGGTGAAATTTTTGCCTGTCAGGACTGCGGGCCTGTCAAAGACAACCCCGCGGCTGAAATCAAATTTCGTCCACAATACATTTTCCGAAGGGTAATATGCGAAGAGGCATCCGCGGGACAGGCTTTGCTTCAATCGTTCCGCCGGGCTGATTTTTGCGAGATTCGCATCGCTTGCCGGGATAACTTTTATGTCGTCTATTTCAATGAATTCCGGACTGAGTTTTGGATCCCAGATGCTCCGGATGGCGATGACACCCTGTCCGATACGCGTGTCCCTCATCCGCAAATGGAAATCGCCGTCGAACATGGTGTTGATTGTGTCGCCCTTGACGTTTACGGAGAAACTGTGCCAGTTGGTGTCGGCTTTTCCTCCGGCGGGACCCATTTCGTCGCGAACTTCGCAGGAAACGGTTTTACCCGCCCAGTTTGTGAGGGGGCCCATTAATTCCCATTTGCCGTCCTTGCCGCAACGGAATTCAAGTTCATAGCTTTCATACGGATTATCTTCCGCCGGATTTATCCTCCACTGGACTTTGAACAGTGTCGCCCGTCCGCGCACATTCGGTTCATAGACGGGAACTTTTC
>JBAZRS010000142.1:0-10533 GCA_041662825.1 Victivallales bacterium
TTGTTGATTTCAAGGATTTTCGCCGAATCAAGCTTATATTTCTGTTTGAGCCATCTCTTCCGGAAATAGTTTTCAATGAGTTTTATCTCTTCTGCGTTCTTGACCAGGACGGTGAATTTGTCAGGGAGTTTCCTTATGATCCTGAATTCCTTCTCCAGGGCTTCAAGAGTATTGTACTGGGAATCCCTGAGGGCGTTCCATACCGGATCTTTCTCGGGACAGCGCTTCCTGAACTGCTCCTCGTCGCCAGGCGCCGACGCCAGGGCTTTCCAGTCCGGCTCCGGACAGCCGAAAACATCCATAAGCTCCATTGCTATCTGGTTTTTGTAATAAATGTTTGCATCATCCATGATGTTTCCGATCTTATGCTGGTAAATCCATCCAAGCTCCTTATAGAGGACAGGATCGGCGGGATTATACACAAGCGCCTCATCCCTGATAAGCTCGATACCCCTTTTAATCCAGCGCCACCTGTCCTCGGCGGAAGAAAAGGTGACCGAAATATTGTATGCCATGTTCCAGGCGAGATAAGCCGTGGCGCCTGTGAACCTGGGCTGGAGTTTCGTTATCCACGAGGCCAGCTGCACCATTTCAAAATACTGTCCCTTATCCTGCAGAGAGATGCTCCTGAGCCAGAGGAGATCGGCGACAAGCCCCCTGAAACTCCCCAGTGCGACGGTTGTGAATGCGACTATGGGAGGAGCGTTGTCAACGGGATCGGTATCGGTCAGTTTTTCATCGATTTTGATCCTGTTTATTTTTTTCTGGACTGTATTCGTGCAAAGCACGAAAACCCCTGTGATAAACACAAAAAGCAGAAAAGGCAGGATTATTTTTCTTAGTATGATCATTTTTGGATAATAGTCCCCATCTCCCTTCGCCTGTACAGCCATATGCCGACAAGGAATATCGGGAGTCCCCTTAGTATGATAAACTCAAAAAATGTCTTTGCAATGAACTTGGCTTCAACGAGTTCCCCGTTTGCGATCTCGTCAGTGACCTCGAACTTGTGCATTGGGATTATCCCAAGCAGCAAAGTTTGGCCTGTTAACCTTCCGACGGCCTCCTGGAACTGTTCAAACTGGGACGGCTCCTCTTCACTTGCCGAATCCGAGTCGATTACAAACGTCGCAAAAATCCCGAGAAGCAGATATGAGAGGACAACAAACACTGCAGTGGGCATCGACAGGACACCTCCCGCCGCGCATGCAAGGCCCGCAAGGAAAAGCAGCTTCAGGAATATCATGAAAACAGCCCTAAGGTAATTCTCGAGGAACGAGCCGGTCTTTATCAGAAGCTTGGGTCCGTCCGCAGCCTGAAAGAAGACGGGCTTGCCTTCGCGGTCATAATTAGTGAATGCGACCGTGACCACGCCTTCCTTGTCAATCGTTGCCGGAGAAAGGGCAATCTCATGGAAAACCCCGCACATGAGCCTTTCGGGATATTGGCTTTTGGGGATGAAGACCTCTTTCATGACAACTTCCTCCCCGGGTTTCCTGTCTTTAACGTTTTCATCTGCTGGAACGAGGAGCCTTACGCTCCACATCCCCGCCGTTTCCCTCTGGTCTTTGGATGAAATTTTCCCGATATACGCGCGGTAGCGGAAATAAAGGGGCGTATTTATGTCCGTTCCCAGACCTTTGAATTCCCACTTCCTGGTATTCGACGGTCCCGGCCCCACCTCCCCGTATTGGGCTATGACCTGTTTGCGGAGTTCACGGAGCATTTTTCTCACTTCATAGCTCGACATCTTCTCGAAGTTCTCAGCCTGTACAGATTTGAGGTGCTTAATCCTCTTCTCGTATTCCATGCGTACCCTCGAATCTATGTCAGGAGCCATCGGGAGATAAACCTTTCTTCCCACAAGCACCTCATTTTCAATCCTTGATTTCTCGTCTGCGGTAAAAGGCTTCCTGTAGAACTGCCAGAGGATGAGCGAATAAACAATAACTGACGCAACAATAAGCAGGGTCGCATGGACGAGGACAACCCCCAGGCATTTCCCCGCCCATATCTTGGCCCTGGAGACCGGCTTCGCAAAAACCATGTGGATCTGATAGGTTTCAAGGTCATTGGACAATATGAAGCAGCCGACCCATATGGTCGAAAGGGACAGTATGAACCCTATGGCGCCGAGACAGTATTTCAGTGAAACCTGGATGTATCCTGAGGCCGTCCCGTCTCCCAGTACGGTATTCGGAAGTATTGCAATAGTGGCAAGCAGGACAAGTAGCAGGATGTGAAAAATATGCGATCTGATCGACGCCCTGCATGTGAGCTTGATAATTGCCCATAATGAAATCATTGTTTATCACCTGAGAACAAAATGAAGATTTATTTTCCGTCCGGACCTTTTTTAGAAACAAGGTGGGAAAGTTTTTTGTTTATGAGGTCGTGTTCCTCGGTTTTCTTTTTGCTTTCAGGTTTTTCCTGCTCAGCCTTATCAGGTTCCTTATCAGCTAAAACCAGCCTGCCTATCGTCTCCCTGGCCTTTTCCGAAGAATCTTCCGCCACTTCAAAGGCTTTCTTCTCCTCTTTGGGCTTTTCCTCGGCCTTTTTGGGTGCGGAAAGCACCTTGAGTATGTCCTGGGGCGTCTCATCGTGTTTCAGATAACCCGCAATTTCGCCTCCGCCTTCAGCCCCGTATGTCTTCACGCTTTCATTTCTCGCCTTATTTATCACGTCGAGGAAGAAATCCTCGAGCGAACGCCTCGGATGGTCGATGGCAAACTCCTCCCCCTTGAGGTTTTCCCTGAGTATTTTCAAGAGCCTCTCGGTGACGTCGGGCTCAAGCATCGGAGTCGTTATGCGGCTGGCGGTGGGGATCGTAAGAAGCTCATCCAGTGTTCCGACCGCCCGGATGTTTCCCCCGTAGAGTATCAGCACCCTGTTGCAGATGTCCTCGACATCGCCGAGAAGATGGCTGCTGACGATGACGGTCTTTCCGCGCTTCTGCAGAAAGGTTATAAGGTCCTTTATCTCCCGGCATCCGATGGGGTCGAGTCCGGAAGTGGGTTCATCAAGGATGAGAAGGTCCGGATCGTTTATCATCGCCTGGGCAAGACCTATTCTGCGCGCCATGCCCTTTGAAAATTCGCCCACCGGCCGGTTTCTCACATGGCTCAGCCCCACCATCTCAAGAAGCTGTTCGCTCCTGCTCTTCCGTTCAAGCTTGGAAAGATTGAAAAGGGCCCCGAAAAAATCAAGTGTCTCCATCGCGGTCAGATATTTATACAGGTATGATTCCTCGGGAAGATATCCAATTCGCATTTTCGTACGCACGTTGCGGGGGGATTCCCCGAATACAGAAACATTCCCCGAGGTCGGGTAAAGAAGGCCGAGGAGCATTTTTATCGTAGTTGATTTGCCGGAGCCGTTGGGACCGAGAAGCCCCAGAACCTCCCCTTCATAAACTTCAAAATCAATGTCATTCACCGCTTTGGCCTTGGGGCGGTTCCAGAAATCGCGGAATTCCTTGGAAAGCCCGACGGATTTGACTACAGGCTCTTTACTGTTGGCAATGTTCTGCAAGTTCGGACTCTCCTTCTTTTAATAATGACACGTTATTATTTATCAGCAAGGAATGAGAATTCAAGCGTCAATCCATAATAAAAAGGCACCTCAGATAAGTTTCCCCAGCCGAGGCGCCTGTTTTTCAATCGACTATCAATTATTTCTTCGCATCTGCAGCGGCTTTCTTCGCATCTGCGGCAGCTTTGTCAGCCGTCTTCGAAGCGTCTGTTGCCGCTTTCTCTCCTGACGCTTTGGCGTCAGTTGCCACTTTCTTCAGACTGTCAAGAGTGGTTTCCGGTTTCTTTTCTTCTCCGCATCCTGCCATAAAAGCCGCTGCGACACCGAAAATCACCGCCATTGCAAAAAATTTCTTCATCTTCGCCTCCTATTTGGTTAATCTTGAAAAGATACGATTGAAATTTTAATTTTCAAGGCAGAAAATCCCAACTCATATTCGGGGTTAGGCGGAAATTACTTCTTAAGCTTTCTTTCTGGTTTAGGAACCGACAAACGCTTGCCGAGCACTACGCAATTATACAGTGCGCGCCCGATCTGGTCGCGCGTCAGGAACGAATTGTCTCCGGCAGTTTCATCCAGAGACACGACCATCTGATTGTACACGTCATAAATCCGAAAGGTCAGCGGACTGTTCTCCCACAGCGCCTGATTCGCAAGGTCGATGTCCGATGCACAGCGGAAAAGCATGCGTCCGTTCTCCCAGAATATCCAGACTTCATTCACTATGGGCGACAACGGGGCGATATGCACGATCTGGTCCCCTGTCCTCGCAGATGCGGGGAGTTTGGCTTCAAACTCTTCTGTCATTCCGATTTCATCCCTCAGGGATCTCCTTATCCTTTCAAACATCTCATTGTTCGGGAATTCCGCGAAATTGCGCAACTTGAAAAGATAATCCTTCATTTCCTTGATATCGATTTCAACTGTCGTTGCATTTCCGGGAATTGCATAATCATTCGGAACACGTGATACATTGACGATTTTAAAATTGCCGCTCTTCACATCGATATTCAGTTCATCTATCCTGTAATCCGATTTCTTGAGTTTTACACATACTTTGAAAACCGGGATGACTATTTCAGCATATTTGCTCTTATCTCCGGAATCCAGTTTTGGGTCCAGGGCGAATATTTTAAGGAGGATTTTCGGTTCCGCTGTGGCGTTTTCGATATCAATCTCATCAAGATACCAGCGGTAAAGATGCCTGACGACTTCATATACATAAGTCTTCTGGACTATCTCCGCAGGAACCTTGGGCGGCTCTGCGGCATCAAGGAAGGCATTCTGGAAAACAAAAAAGAGTATGGCCATCACGGCTGGAAGTTTCTTCATTTATTTGGAACCTTTCTTTTGAGTGTGTAAAAACGGTTTCCGCCTATGGAGCCGTCCAGGGAATCTGGAATGATTACAAAATTCCCCCCCGGCCTGTAATAGTCCTTGTCCGTCATCCATGAATAGGCCCTTCCGGTCACCATTATTTTCTGAATGACTTCCAGTCCCGCGAAACGGTCGGCCTTACCTATTCCGCCTTCTGCATAAGCCCGGGCAAGCCCCTGCCCGAAGTTGATGAGTTCAGCGAATTTTCCGGGTTTGCCCCCCTTATTGGCGACCATGAGCAGATATCTGAGGCGTTCTTCAACGCGCGGGGCGACTACGGCATTTCCTTTCTCATCCCGGGAAAAACCGTCGCATTGCCCCTGCGCCGTGATCACATCGATGATATTGTCCGAGCTTATATTGGCAATATGTTCCTGCCGGTATCCCGGCGGAATATGGTGAATCCGCGAATCCAGCACCCAGAGTATCTGCACCATGCCTGTCTTGCTGTCGTCAATGCTCTTATATCCTCTTTCACCGGGAAAAGGATTTTCGTTTATAAGGAGACGCGCCAGATAACCCGAAACATATTCGATTGAATCAACTTCAGCGAAATTTTCAGATTGCGCACCTGGAGTCCCCCCGCATAATAGGATCAGGAACATCAGGGCGATTGCTGTACGTTTTGCAGTGAAACTGTTTTTTATCCTCTTCATCCGGATAATCTAGTTTGACAGTTCCATATTTCAAAGGTCCCCTGTATATTGGCCCCATGATCAGCGACAACAATAAAACGAGGACCACAAGCACGACCGTGGATGCGGGGGACGCCGGGAAGCGGCTGGACGCCTATCTCGCCGAAAGGTTCACATATCTCTCGAGAACTGAATGGCAGAGCCATATTCAGAACGCCAGGATCCTGCTCAACGGGGTGAAATCGCGAAGTTCGCGGAAACTGCAGGCCGGCGAATGCATCGAATTTCTCGCAGACGACATTGAGGAGCCGCCGGTTGACAAAAAACACGAGGTTGTCTTTTCCGACGAGTATCTTGTAGTCGTTTCAAAATCGGGAAACCTGCCCTGTCATCCCGCCGGCCCGTTTTTCAAGAACACGCTCTGGTATCTTCTTGCGGAGAAATTCGGCAAGCTGTATTTCATCAACAGGATCGACAGGGAGACGTCTGGACTCGTCCTGCTTTCCAGAAACCCGGAGATTGCCGCCGGAATGTCTGACAGCCACTGTGAGATCAGAAAAAGGTATATTGTCCTCGTCCACGGGGATTTTCCGGCTGAATATCATGCCAAGGGCTATCTCATGCCCGACGAAAAAAGCGCGGTCAGGAAAAAAAGGAAGTTTGCGGAATCCGCAAAACCCCCGCACGGAAACCCGGAATATGCCGAGACAAAATTCAGGCTTCTCGGATCCGGTCCGGAGATGAGTGTCGTCGAGGCGGAACTTGTGACCGGAAGGCTTCACCAGATAAGGGCGACACTCTGTTCCCTTGGCTTTCCGCTGCTTGGCGACAAGATTTACGGCCGGGATGAAAGCGCATATATACGATTTGTCCGTGGAGAGATGACCGATGCCGACATGCGACTGCTTGTCCTGGGCAGGCAGGCACTTCACGCCTTTACGCTGGGAATCAAGCATCCGATTACAGGAGAGGCTTTGAGTTTCAAGGCCGAGATTCCGGACGACATTAAAAACCTGTTGTTGAAATTTCCAGGAATAAATATTGACAAATTATAATGAAAGTATATCGTTAACCTTTTATTGAACACGAAACTAGAGGTGACGCATGTGGATTTTCTCAGTTATGGCGGTTTTGATGGTGGTCGGTACTGCGATATGCTATTTTGTAATGGGATATCTGCCGGATATGTACATACATGTGTCCGCCTATGGATTCATACTTGCCGGGATGGGTTATATAATTGAGCTGCTGAAAAAGCGGGAGAAGAACGTTGAAGAGCATATCGAATGGATATTTGAGAAGAAATTCAAGCTTTTCTTCGAGGAGCTCAGGACGGTGAGAACGATGATCTTGAAGCTTGAGGACAGACGCGAGCAGCAGGATTTCACGCCCCCCTCCGCCCCTTATGCCAAAAATGAAGACAAACAGGTTTTCTCGGCTCCTCCGCCTCCAATTGTTTTTCCTAAGATAAAAACGGAAGAGTGACGTTTGACGACCTGCTGAAGATGCCTGGCATTGAATCATGAAGTATCGAATTGGCGACAAACTAACCGAAAACCCCTTCAAATGAAAACCGGCATGTCCGTAGACTGGAAATCGATAATCTACCGAGGAATAGAATCGGAAGAGCTCGATTACAAGGCGGCACAGAACTGGAACAACCTCAGCAGACCCGGAAAAGCCCGTTTCGCCCGCCACTGCATGGCGATGGCCAACACAAAAGGCGGCTATATCGTGGTCGGTGTCGGAGAGGACGGGTCAGGCAGGCCGTGCCTCTATTCAGGCGTGACCGACAGGCAGTGCAAGTCATTCGACCCCACGGATGTCGGAAATGTCATAAACCGTTATTCGGATCCTCCCCTGGATTTCGACATAGACAGGCCGGTGGTTGACGGGAAAAGGTATGTCATCTTCGTCATAAGGCGTTTCTCAGAAATCCCCCATGTCTGCAGTTACAGCTGCACTTCCGAAGTCCAGCAGGGGGTCTTCTACATAAGAACCGCAGACGCTTCCAGCCGGCCCGCATACAAGGCGTCCGAAATCCACGGGATCATACAGCGCGCCCTGCGGAACCAGCGCGAACTCCTCGGCAGGATGCTGCGAGGCATCCTCTATGAGGGGAGAAAGACCCTTGACCCCGCCGCTAAAAGCGAATTTGTCGAACAGATAATCCATTCCTACAGGATATTCGACAAAAGGAAAAAGGAATTCAACCCCGACAGCGGTGTCGTCTGGGAGATGTCCGTCTACCCGTCTGAGTTCATCCTTGAGAAATTCTCGCTCTCCCAGGTGCAGAAGGCCGTGGAAAATTCAATTTCCACAACCCTGGGATCATCTTTTATTTCCCTGGGCGAAAGCGAAGAAAGCTATTTCACCAATGTCGCACTCAGGACTTTTTCAAAAGCCAGAAGACAGTACTGGCAGGCTTTCAGTTCAGGACTCTTCCATTATGTGGCCGTCCATGAAAAGGAGAAAAACTCCATCAGGTATGACGACATGGTGAGGACGGTCGCAGGCGCCGTAAACTTCATCGGCCATTATTACTGCGAACTAGGCTATACGGATGAACTTTTCAGCATGCGATTCAAGATTTATCCCGTCGAGGGCGTGAAACTCACGAATACAGGAGGCAAAGGCTCGGAAAGCGGGTTCACCTGCAGAATACCTGAAATCGAAGTCAAAATGCAGCGCACCGCCTCAGATCTCATGAGCGGGATTGCCGACCACAGCGCAAGAGTCATCCGCGAAATATGCGAACGCTTCAACCTGCCCCAGGGAAAACACGTGAGCCTTGAAAACATGATAAACACCCTGCTTGAAAAGTAGGCGGGATTGAACTTCAAATATATGTAATGACAGTCTCCTTCAGATATTTCTCCTCCAGCATACGGGCAATCTCCCTGACTATTGACTTGCGGAGGGCTATCTCGTCCGGAATGTCCGGCGCCTGATAAGCCTCGTTGATGCGTGTGCCTACAATGAACCTGACGATATCGCTGTCCATCATCATGTCTGCAATTCGGCGCGCGGGACAATTTTTGGAATCCGCCTGTTCGGCTCCGCTCTTGAGTATTTCCGATGTCTGGCCGAGAGTGATTATCCCTTCCGTCACAAAATCCACGCCTTCCATGATTGACGGAGGCGGTGCAGCATGCCCCAGTTTTGCCAGATCGAAAATTATTTTCCTGCCGAGTTCCCGCGATATGATCTTGGCGGTTGTGCCGCCGCAAATGATTTTTGGACCGACATGCCTTGCCACCTTTCCGGACAGTTCAGAGTCTTTCCCGCAGTCGTATGGGGGGCCGGTGGCGATCAGGAGCTCGCGCGGGTTCCGGAAATAGGCGACTCCGCAGGTGATGTCGTCACTGGCCATGCCGCCGTCATTCCGCACTGCCTGAGCCAGTATCCGCCTTGACAGGTTTCGCGCCGATATTTCGGGATTGCCCCTTATTGTTTCCAAAATGAAGTCCTGTGAATTTCCGGCCCCCCAGCCAAGAGGGTTTGCCTTGCTGCCGATGCCGGATTGCGTCACCCCGTCGGAAAAACATATGAGCCGGTCCCCGCACATCATTTGGAACTGGGAATATTTAAGGGTGTATTTGCGTTTCCTTCCCATTATCCCCTCCTGAACAGCTTTTACGACTTCAACGGGCTGCCCTTCCCTTATGAGGAGAAACGGAGGATTGTCATACTCCATGATCCTGGTGAGTCCGTCATTGTCGACATCCAGGATCGTGAATGTCGCATAGCTGATTTTCCGTTCCTTGCATACGGGCAGTGTGCGCATGATTATTTCCGCAGTCCTCTTCGGATCCCGGAACCCCGCGGTAAATCTTGACGCCATCACTGCGGTCAATATCGAGAGGACGCTGGCCTTCACTCCGCTTCCCAGGCCGTCGGAAAGTATGCTTATAGTCCTCCGTTCGTCACGGAGGCGGACTGAATGGAATGTGTCGCCGCATACATTTCGGGCGTGCTTGACCTTTTGGGCGAAGTCTATTTCCAAGATTAGCCGGCGGTCGTCTGTCCCCATGTCCTTCACCTGCCCCTGTTGCCCGGATTGAATGCGTCAAGTATGGAGGTAAGCGCCATTTCCGTCTCGGCTGCGTTTTCCCCCAGAAGATAGGCTATCTTCTGCACGGTCTTCAGATTCCCGTCAATCACTTTGCGGGTGCGTCTGGTAATCTCCTCCTTCTTGAGGATGGGTTCCGTGACATCGTTGAATATCCCTCCGACTATGGCTCCGCGTTCAATGGAAAAGAGGGAGCACTGCAGTATTCTGCCTTTGAGCCTGACGCTTTTCCCTATGATGTCCTCTCCGGATCCGAGGGTCTGCCTGAACATGTCTGACAGGGGCATTATCCTCTCTATGTCCGCCCCGGGCAACCCTTCGCAGACTTTGTACACCTCCTCCACATCTCCCCCGGCAAGCCTCGCAAAATTGAGATTGCACTCAATGATTTCAAGATCACTGTTGACAATTACCACGGCCGAAGGCATCGTCTTTATGAGCTTGTTCGCCTTGTTAAGCGCGAGCTTCCTCATATACGTGGCGCACATTGACGTTTCGGCCTTCTTCTCCAGGACAGCCTCGGAGAAATTGCGGCAGCTGTTATAGCCGCATGCGCCGCAGTTCAATTCGTCAGCCTTGGAATTCTTTCCGGTCTTGCGGAGCGTCTCGACAATCTGGTCCTCGGTATGCGAAACTGTCGCAACAGCCTTGGAAAAATAGTCGGCGGATATGTCAACACGTTTTCTGCGCGTTTTCTTCACGGGGCCGCGGTCAACAGACGAGATAACGTCAATCCTCTTTTTCAACAGGGAACGCCTGTCGGTTATGCCCGGACCGTTCACGCATCCTCCGCGGCAGGCCAGGAGTTCCAGGAAAATCCCTTTCCTCCCCTGTCCGGCGATTCCGTCCTCAAGAGACTCAATAACATTCTCCATGCCGGAAAGGCTTATAAGGTTAGGGTCGTTTACAGCGCAACCG
>JBAZRS010000143.1:0-10531 GCA_041662825.1 Victivallales bacterium
CATTTTTCTTGCGGAAATCTCCGCCTCGTTTGCGATTTGCTCCGGAGTTTTCAGCGGCCTGTCAACCGGATATTCCAGATTTGCGGATTTCGCGGCTTCCAGGCGTATTTCCTCGTCAGTGGGAATCCTGACTTCGGATATTTCCGCGGCCATCAGTTTCTGTTTGTTGGCATATGCATTCCTGACATAACTGTAGCCGACATAAGCGGCCAGGGCTAAACCTGCGGGAACAGCCAGAATCAACAATGTCTGGACAATATGAGAAGATCTTTGTTTTTTTCTTTTAGGCATAAGTACGTGTCTGCCAATTCTCTGATTCAGCGATTCTGTTATACGGCTCTTAAAAATATAGCAGAAATTGCTGGAATTCAAGTTGGGGACGGCTCTCCGAACCGTCCGTAACGGAGAACGCGGCCAACTTGCTAATCGGCTCATAATTGTTCAGACCCCACCGACCTTGTGTCGTTGGTGAATAAGATTGGGAGGCTAGGTCGCGCTCGCACTAGCCTCCCAATCTTATTCACCAACGGGATAAACCCGTTGGGGTCTCTATTCTATTTCGAGACGATTAGTGAATATCGGCAAAAAAGTCTGCTGTAATTATTAGTAACGGAGGAGCCAAGATGCCTGTGCAACTTCTTATATTGAAGTTTTTTCTGGAAACCTCCAGAAAAAACAGACTACCTTACAGCAGAAATCATGGCCATGTAATTTTCATAGGGTACATATTCAGGTATGCTGTTCCCGGAACCGAGCGCGTAGCCGCCTTTTTCCGATGTGCGCCTTATCATGTTCAGGCTTCTTTCGCGTATCTTCTCAGGAGTGCTGCGGCATATGAAGTCAAGGTCGATGCCTCCCAGTATCGCAATCCTGCCTCCCCACCTGTCATAAGCCTCCTCAACCGGAATTATCGTGTCCTCGTAGGAATGTTTTGCGTCGTAACCGATGACATCTATTATATCGTCCATAAGGGACTCCAGGTTTCCGCAGGAGTGGAGAATCGCCGGGCGACCCGAGTCATGGATCGTGTCGGCAATTTTCTTGTGCCACGGGACAATGTATTTCCGCATGTCTTCAGGGCTCAGCATAGGCTGCGTCTTGAAGCCCCAGTCGTCGTTTGATATCATTGCGCCGATGCTCTTGAACTGTCCGAGTATTTCATAGTGCCTCACAAGCCTGCTTCCGACTGCATCGGCAAGATCCTGGATCAGGGACGGGTCGTCGGCGATCATGAAGCAGAGATTGTCGTAGCCGGCAAGGGAAATCATGTTTTCCAGAACCCCGCCAGGGCCGAAGCCGATGAACTTCATCCCTTTTGCAAGTTCCTTCTCAAGCCTGTCAATGTCCGAATAGTCGAATTCATCAGGGGACTGCCAGGGATATGCGTTGAAGCTTTTCCTGTCGCTAATCATGACGCCGTCATTGAGTGAAATCGATTTCTCCCTGTGGATCTCCCCGCGTTTGAAACCGAAACCGGTGAGGATAGTCACATAGTCATACCCGGCTTTTGCATAGGCGTGGATGTTGACCCTCTTGTAGGACAGGGGATCCGCAATGTCAATCTTTTCACCGGTCAATTTTTCGTTAAGCGGGGCGTTCAGGAAAAACTCGAACAATGTGGGCCTTCCGGGTTTTTCTCCGGCAAGGACTTTCAGGATGTTGTTGAAATCAGGGTTTCTCATTTTTACACCATAATCTTTGGGTTTATCCTTATTAATTAAAATCAATGCTATATTTTAGCCCTCAATGTATATGATATCTTTGGCAGAGACGATTATTATGTATCATAAACGATTTTCATGGCCACAACCAATAGAGGCCTCATGAAGAGAAGGAAATATTTCATTCCGGGCGGAAAAGATGTCATGCCCCCGTCTCCGGCGGAGGCGGACAGGCTTGTGAATTTCCGCCCGTTTGTCCGGCAGACCGGCGACAACTGGCGCAGTCCCTGGCATCTGGGGGAAAGGAAGCTTCTGGACCATCTTATTGTCTATATAGGGGAGGGATGCGGCATATTCACTGTGGGCGACAGGACATTCAGGGTGAAAACAGACGATCTTGTCTGGATTCCGCCCGGGACGCCTCATGAGATGAGCGGCACTTCTGAAAAAATGAACTGCATTTACATCCATTTTGATCTTGACTATGATCCCGCCAGAAGCCATTGGAACGCCTTCATCCCCGGAGGAACGACCGATTTGTCGAGATGCCGGGAGCTTATGCACTCGCCGGTCGCAGACCCTTCTGTCGGCAGATGGTGCGGTGAAATGGCTGTTGAAAACAAATCGCTGGTGAAGCAGCTTATGAAACAGATATGCCTTGAACACAAAAGGAGCGGGGAGAGGGCGTTTCTGCTATTGTCGGGGCTTATGCTCCAGCTCATAGCTGTTCTGCTTGCGGAGACTGAAAAGAATCATCATGCCGAGAACATGAGATGGAGGGAAATGGAGGAGAGCGCTGAAACAATAAGGCTTGCCGGAGACAGGGGGATAAGCATAAGCGAGGTTGCGAAAAAATGCCGGTTGAGTCATTCCCATTTCAGGAAAATCTTCAGGGAGTACCACGGGGTCAGCCCCAGGTGCATGCACAGCCAGGCGGTAATCCGGAAGGCGTGTGAAATGCTGGTCTACAGCAAGATGAACGTTTCGGAAATAGCCTCGAGCCTGGGCTACAGCAATGTCCATAATTTCTCCCGCTCGTTTTCGAAAATAATGCAAGTGTCTCCAAAAGATTACCGGCAGGGAAGGGAGCCGGTGCCGTGAACGATACTCATCAAGGAAGAAAAATTTTTCTGGGACAGAAAAATTTATCAAGATCATAAATAAGTAGGGCAATAGGCGAAGATGAAAAATATTTTCACGATATCATATGCCAGGCAGCTGCTGAAGGACAAGGTGCCTCCCAGTATCACCGGGCTTGAGGTGCTGAAGTACATAGGTCCCGGGCTGCTGGTCACCGTGGGTTTCATTGATCCCGGCAACTGGGCTTCAAACATGGCGGCCGGTTCCATTTTCGGGTACAAGCTTCTCTGGATAGTCACGCTTTCCACGGTCATGCTGATCTTCCTCCAGCACAATGCGGCGCATCTGGGTATTTCAACCGGGCTCTGCCTGTCCGAAGCCGCCACAAAACATCTCCGCCCCTCGCTTTCACGTACAATCCTCGGAACCGCCATGATCGCCGTTGTCTCAACCGCCCTCGCAGAAATCCTCGGGGCGGCCATCGCACTTCAGATGCTTTTCGGCCTGCCCCTGAAAGTCGGAACTGTTCTGGCACTGGTATTCGTCTCGTGGATGCTGTATTCCAGCGCCTACCGGAAAATAGAGAAGATCATCATAGGTTTTGTCTCGCTTATAGGGATATCATTCGTCTTTGAGATATTCATGATCAATGTAAACTGGACTCACGCCGCTGTAGGCTGGACGGTTCCCAACCTCCCGGTGGGTAGCATGGTTATCATTATGAGCGTACTTGGCGCTGTGGTGATGCCGCACAACCTTTTCCTGCATTCGGAAATCATACAGAGCCGGCAGTGGCAGAATGAGAAAGACGAGTTCATAAGGGACAAGCTGAAATTCGAATTCATGGACACCCTTTTTTCCATGGGCGTGGGCTGGGGGATCAACAGCGCGATGATAATCGTCGCCGCAGCGGTCTTCTTTACAAATTCAATTCCGGTGACGGAACTTCAGCAGGCGACGAAGACCCTTGACCCTCTGCTCGGATCGACTTCGGCAACGGTGTTTGCCGTCGCCCTTCTTCTTGCCGGGCTCGCATCATCCCTCACCGCAGGCATCGCAGGCGCTTCCATTTTCGCGGGAATCCTGGGAGAGCCTTATGATATTAAAGACAAGCATTCAAAGATCGGGGCGGGCATCACGCTTATCGGCGGAGCCGCAGTGATATTTTTCATCACCGATCCCTTCAAGGGTCTCATCTTTTCCCAGGTGCTCCTCAGCATTCAGCTGCCCCTCACCATTTTCACCCTGATCTATCTGACATCCTCAGGAAGGGTCATGGGCAAATATAAGAACGACAGGCTCGGCAGGACGATCCTGTTCGCAATCGCCGCTATTGTGACTTTCTTGAACATCATGCTGCTCAGAGATTTGATGAAATAGGTTTTTTCAGGGAAACTATGTGTTTGACTATTTATCGATACCAATAATAGTACTCACATGGATGCTATTGTAAATACTTAAGGAAGCATTATGAACACACTTTCAGCTTCAGAAATAAAACGCAGGGGCATAGGGGCGGTTGATTCCCTTCTTGCCGTGGGGCCGGTACATATCATCAAAAACAATCTTCCGAACTATGTCGTGATTTCAGAGGAAAATTACCAGCAGATGTTGAATGATCTTGCCGAAAGCAGGCTTGCCGCTTCAGATAAAGACATTAAAGCCGGACGAGTCCGCAAGGGAACATTGAAACAACTGATGGCCGAAATAGAAGGCTGACCATGTATTCTCTTGTCTGGACCGAATCATTCTTAAGAACTGCGAAGAAGTTTTTCAAAAAAACATCCCGACCTGAAACCTGTCTTTGAAGATGTTGCAAGAAAGCTCCAGGAAAATCCCGGAAACCCATCATTGAAATTCCACCAATTGAAAGGAATCCACGCTTGATGTTGGTGAAAATTACAAGAGATGGAATGTCAAAGGCCTGCGCACCCCAATCTCCAAAGTCAACCGCCTGCTCCACATAATCCGGAAGAGAAAAAGCTTCGTAGTTGATGGAGGGAGTTTGACACCAAATATCTGAGCAGCACGTATTTCATTGCCGCATTTAAAAAGCATTTTGGGGTTTTTCCGGGCAGGTACCGCTGCATAAACCAATAAAATAATATTTGCAATTTTAACGTCTTGCGTTATAATTGCATATGTACTTGAAAAGACACATAGAGAAAATGCTAAAGAAGGCAGCGGGGGAATTTCCTGTAATTGTCCTTTGCGGGGCAAGACAGACGGGAAAATCAACATTGCTCAAGCACTGCTTCGGCGACAAATTCACCTACCTTACTTTTGATGATTTGACCTTGCGCGGGCAAGCGACAAACGATCCCGAATTATTCCTGAACAATTTTCAAGGAGATCTTATCCTAGATGAAATCCAGTATGCGCCAAAGCTGCTGTCAGCGGTGAAAATGGCTGTGGACAGTAACAATAAACGCCGCTTTATCCTGACTGGTTCCCAGCAGTTCAACATGATTCGCGGCCTTAAGGAGACTCTTGCCGGACGAGCATTGCTTTTGACTCTGCATCCGATGACGTCGCAGGAAAAAGCCGGGATGGGGGACAGCCCCCACTGGCTTGAAAATATTTTGAACGGGGATTTTCCTTCAAGAAAACATAAAATCGAACTTCCTGAGCTTTCGCCTGCAAATGAATTAAAGGCAGGAGGACTTCCGGGCATTCTTGAAAAATCAGAAGAGTTCCATTCACCATATTTTGAGAGCTATGTCAAAACTTATGTTGAGCGCGATATCCCTTCATTATACACTGGCGCCGATCCCGTGAACATTGCCGCTTTCCTGCGCCTGCTGGCACCATTGACATCGCAGGAGATAAACAAGAGTCAGATTGGAAGGGAGTTGGGCATATCGTCTCCAACTGCAAACCGGTGGATTGAATGGTTGAAGGCAGGTTTTATCTGGTCTTCTCTGCCTTCATACTGCGGCAATATTCTGAAACGGGTTAGCCAATCCCCAAAAGGCATGCTTTTTGATACCGGATTAATATGTCATCTGCTTAAAGTGCATGATACTGAAACTCTCCTCGCACACCCGCTTCTTGGTGGAATATATGAATCCAGGATAGTTGGAGAACTGTTGGCGGTAATTGATGCAAAGCTAATACAGGCGTCAATGTATCATTGGAGAACTTCTTATGGGAAAGAAGTTGACATTGTCATCGAAAAAGGCGGAAAGCTTTACGCATTAGAGTGCAAATGGCGCAGAAATCTGAAAACAGACGACATGTCGGCTTTTAAGACTTTTAAGGAGGCTTATGGCGGCAAAGTCGCTTTCATGGGTGTTATTACCCCAACGGGGCATAATATAAAAATCGCTGAGAACATATTTCAAGTTCCATGGATGAAAGACCGATAATCTGTAATAGGGTAGTGCATATGAAATACAAAAAGGATTATGACGTTGTTGTCGCAGGCGGAGGGATCGCCGGAGTCGCCGCGGCAGTTGAGGCTTCGCGGAACGGAATGAAAACCGCCCTTGTGGAAAAAACTGTTTTCGCCGGCGGCCTCGCCACAACCGGACTCATTTACATATATCTCCCCCTCTGCGACGGTCGCGGCACCCAGGTGACTTTCGGCCTTTCAGAGGAACTTCTGCGTGCAAGCATAATTTACGGTCCCGGCGAGATCCCGAAAGGCTGGGAGAACGGGATCAAAGGTCCTGCCGATTCGAGGTTCCTCGTGAGGTTTTCTCCGGCGTCGTTCATTATCGCCCTGGATGAATTACTTGTCAATGCCGGCGTGGATGTCTGGTTTGATACGGTTGTCGCAGCCACGGTCATGGATGGAGACAGGATCACGGGAATAGAAGTCGAGAACAAGAGCGGCCGCGGTCTAATTTCCGGCAAATGTTTTGTTGACGCCACAGGCGATGCGGATCTCGCATTCCAGTCCGGGGCGCCATGCGTTGAAACTGACAACTGGCTTTCAAACTGGGCGATTATGGCGTCTTCGGGCGCCGCAAGGAAAGCGGCAAAAGACGGCAATGCCAAAGATTTGCTTAGCTTCTTTGTGATAGGCGGCGACAATGCCGGTCGCGGTGCGCCTGAAACAGGAAGAAAATATCTCGGGACTGACGGAAAAGACGTCAGCGAGTTCATTCTCAAGTCGCGCGAGCTTCTCGTCAACGACCTCAAAAAACTCTATGCAAAGGAAGGCGGCGAAAAACGCAACGACTATTATCCGCTTACTCTTGCCTCCATGCCGCAGTTAAGGACTACCCGCCGCATTGACGGGATCGTAACAATTGGAGATGACGCGCATTCAGTGGAGATTCCCGACTCGGTGGGACTTGTAGCCGACTGGCGCAAAAGCGGTTTTGTATGGGAAGTGCCATACGCTTCCCTCCTGCCAAAGAATGTGAAAGGGCTCATTGCCGCCGGACGCTGCATTTCGAACGAACGCGATGCCTGGGAGGTGATGCGGGTGATCCCTGCGGCGGCACTAACCGGGCAGGTTGCGGGACTTTCGGCTGCGATCGCCGTCAAAAACAAGACAAATCCGGACGCCCTTGCAGTAAAGGACATTCAGTGTGCGCTCAAATCCAAGGGCATTCCCCTGCATATTGGCGGACATATCGTCCACAACTAAATTTCCGCTGCACCCTGTTTAATGTCATCGTCTTTAATAATGAAATCCTATATAATCAGCTCCATGTTTTATCTTCGGGATGTACGCTTCCGAATATTCTCGCGGTGATACTTAATGTTTTCCCGCAGTCGCCGGAAAGGTGATGGTTTATGGCTTTCTTTATTTCACTTGCGCCTTGAAATCTTTTATCAGGATTCTTATTGAGCATCTTGGCCAGGAGCTCCTCCAGCCAAGGTGGAATTTCCGGGTTAAGTTTTGAGGGGGCTTCCGGTTTCCTGTTCATGACGGATTTCATAATCTGCGGCAGGGTGGCTCCTTCAAACGGTCTGACTCCTGTGAGCATTTCATAACTTATTACGCCCAGGGAGAATATATCCGATCTGGCATCCGTCGTTTTCGATGCGACAAAGTTTTCAGGGGCCATATATGCGGGGGAACCCAGCATTTCATCCGCCATCGTGAGCGAGGAGTCCAGAATATGGCATATCCCGAAATCCGTTATCTTGACCATCATGTCTCCCGTGAGTAAAATATTCTCCGGCTTTATGTCGCGGTGGATGACTCCGTAGGCGTGCATGCATTCGAGCGCGTCCGCTATCTGCAGTATTATTGAAATTTTCTGCTCGATGTTGAAAGTCCTGTCATTTAAACACTGGGCGAGGGATCTGCCTTCCACGTATTCCATGATAAAATAAGGACTTTCTCCAGGCTTGTTGAGATTGTGGTCGTAGATTTTGACAATATGCTCATTGCTGATTTTGCCGAGTGTTTCAGCTTCCCGTATGAATCTCTGCATCATTTCACTGTCCTTTTGAAGTGTCTTATTCCAGCCATGCAGGGCTTTCATCGCATATGATTTCTCCTTGTCCTCGACAAGAAGCACTACTCCTGAAGCGCCGGAGCTCAGGGAGCGCACAACCCTGTATTGTGTTCCAAGATTCTTTATTATGCCTGCATCGTAGCCGCCTGTCCCGGAGCCGCTTTTATTCTCCTTCACAGCCTTTAGCAACAGGGAATGGAGCAAATTCAGATCGATCGGCTTGAACAGATAATAGAATGCGCCATCTTTGACGCTGTCTATGGCATCGGTGAACGACGGCATTCCTGTCATGATTATAATCTGCATTTTCTGATACTTCTTCCTGCACACGCTGAAAAACTCCAAGCCTGTCATCCCCGGCATGTTCACATCAACCAGGGCAATGTCAAACTTATCT
Source organism: Victivallales bacterium (assembly GCA_041662825.1). Taxonomy (GTDB): domain Bacteria; phylum Verrucomicrobiota; class Lentisphaeria; order Victivallales; family GWF2-50-93; genus GWF2-50-93. Next base: position 8,559 of record JBAZRS010000143.1, read on the forward strand.
TTCACAAGCAGGTCAAGCGCCTCATTAGCGGAAGAAGCCACGCTGACCTTGAAGTCCAATGAAAGAAATTCACCGAGCATCCTCCTCATTCCGGATTCATCGTCAACCACCAGAATGCTCGTCCGAATATTGTCTTTTGTTGTTTTCTCAGTATTGGCCATAGTTACCCTTGTTGGCACTTCTTATTTTACCGTTCCGCTATTATACCGCCAGATTGGCGGCGTTCCAAATAAGTCCAGGTGAAGCCGGTCAAGATAACGTTGGCCTTTCGTATTCACCGCCTTCGGAAATAATAATCTCTACTCCTGAATTCTCTTCGGAATTTTATTCCTCCGTGCCCCCTTTGCATTCTTATTGCGATTATCGCATTTCAGCTTGATGTTATTGAGGTTATGAATTAAATTACGCCCCAAAGTTTTTTTCTGTAAAAATTATGAAGGGAATTTGTGATGTTGTATCAAAAATTATCAAGGATGTTTTCCACAGATATCGGAATAGACCTGGGGACTGCGACCTGCCTTGTTTTTGTGCGTGATAAAGGAATAGTCCTGTGCGAACCTTCCGTTGTAGCCATCATGGAGGGCACAAAAGAGGTGCTCGCGGTCGGAACCGAAGCCAAGAGAATGCTCGGGCGCACACCTGGTAACATCCGCGCGATCCGTCCCATGAAAGACGGTGTCATCGCAGATTTCGAGATAACCGAGGAGATGCTGAGATATTTCATCCAGAAGGCCCGCCAGTACGTTCCCAAACGCAGAAGAATCCTCGCCCCGCATGTCCTCATAGCCGTCCCGTCCGGAATCACCGAAGTTGAAACGAGAGCTGTCAAAGACAGCGCGCAGAGGGCAGGCGCCGGAGATATTTACCTGATTGAGGAGCCCATGGCCGCAGCTATCGGAGTAGGACTGCCGGTTGCAGAACCTTCGGGAAGCATGATAGTCGATATCGGAGGCGGTACTACAGAAGTCGCCATAATCTCCCTTTCCGGAATTGTCGAATCCAGAAGCGTGCGGGTTGCGGGCGATGAAATGGATGCCGCGATTTGCCAGCACATGAAGCGTGTTTACAATCTCATGATCGGAGAAAGGACATCCGAAGATATCAAAATCAAAATCGGCAGCGCCTATCCGCAATCTGAGGAATCTGTCCTCGATGTCAAAGGCAGAGATCTCATTTCAGGACTTCCCAAGACGATAAAGATCACATCCCAGGAAATCAGGGCCTCCCTTCAGGAGCCGCTCACCAGCATTGTAGAAGCCGTCAGGGTCACCCTTGAAAGATGTCCGCCGGAACTTGCGGCCGATCTCATAGATCGCGGTATCATGCTTGCAGGCGGAGGCTCTCAGCTTAGAGGACTCGACAGGCTTATATCCGAGGAGACTGGGCTTCCCGTCTTCCTCTCGGACGAACCTTCAAAGGCTGTTGCCAACGGTACCGGAGTTGTGCTCCAGGAACTCGAGAGCATGACAAGGGCGCTGGCTGTCTCAGCTTCCCGCTATCGCCGCTCCAACAGCTAATACTGAGTTGCAATCAAAGAGTACGGCAGGCGAAATGCCGTGGTTACAACAAATACGCTGCTGTAGCCGTGGCACTCTGTTGCCGCGTTCCTTCCCCAAAGAATGCAACTCGGTAAATGCACTGGACACTGCTTTAACCGCAAAGACACAGAGTCACAAAGCTGTTTTAACGGTGGGAAATGAATGCTCTGAATGCCTGAGAAATAAATGTGGCTGACTTCCATTCTGCCGATATTGAATTTAAGAAGATTAGTCCTGTAAATCTCTGTGCCTTTGTGTCTCTGTGGTTAACTTACCGCCGGATGAGATTCCGTACCGAAGCCCCGATTCTGCAAAGGGTGGAATAAAGGCCTTTCTTGAAATGGTTTTCAAAAAATATGATTGCCCTCATGGCTGAGGCGCATACGTAAAGCCGTGCAAATGTGCGGGAGAATATCCACCTGGGATTCAGGTTCT
>JBAZRS010000144.1:0-10483 GCA_041662825.1 Victivallales bacterium
GTGCTCTTCCGATCTCGCTTCCCCGTCGCGCAAGATCGAAATGGAACGGGTCACGGAAGAGGCAGGAATCAAGTGCGATCTGGTTGAGAAAACCGACGGCTACATCCTGAAAGCGATTATTCCGTTTGACGTCATCGGGATAAATTACACGCCAGGGCTTGCGCTTCGAGGCGATTTCGGAGTAATATATTCCGATCAGGACGGAGTGCGCAACATCTACAGGAGCTACTGGATTGGAAATTCCCCTTCCACTGCGATCGTGAACGATGTGCCTTCCGAAGCCGCCCTGGAACCTTTTTCATGGGGCGAACTGGTTTTGGAATGAAGGAGATTCTTGAAGAGCGTCTTCAGGCTTTTTCATGAGGGGAACAGCCTAAAGGCTGGACTCCAAATTTTGGAGTTCACACTTTAGTGTGTTTTTTTTAATGAAAAAACTAACGCATTCAGATGATTGGAGTATTTCTTGACAAAATGCGGTTTGCCTATTGACTTTGTCATTTAAATATGATATTATACCCTATCATACCCTTTTACATTTTAGATCATGTTTGCGATAATGATTTTTTAAATGGTCAATTGCTAGCTGTTAAAAACAGGAAAGAGGTGCAGAATGAAGACAGACAATCTCCAAAACGGCAAATGCGGTTCCAGCCTTAAAGCAACTATGGGTTGTAAATCCTTTGCAGGCAAAGGATTTACCCTCATTGAGCTCCTCGTTGTAATCGCGATCATTGCAATTCTCGCGGCCATGTTGCTTCCTGCGCTTAAGAACGCCAAGGATGTGGCGAAAAGATCTGCCTGCACATCCAACATGAAACAGGTTGGGCTTGCCTTATTGTGCTACGCCGACGATTACAACGGCTGCTATCCATATTACTCATTTAGCGCGGGAAATGGGTATCGTTCCGGACTTGAAGGTAAAAGTGGAGGATCTCTTGACAAATCCCTATTTCAAAATGGTTACATGAATTACCAGGCTGCAAATTGCCCCAGTGTCCCTGAGCATTCCTCATATTATTGGAGATCCATATTCATATTGGCAGGCATCGGAAAAGGTTCATGGTATGACTGGGTAACAGTTTCAAGACAGGGATTATACACTGTTGCCAACTACGCGGTAGCTACTGGAAAAACAGGGCCGGTATGCGGTGCAAACCCTATGGAACGGGTCATGGCAAGCGATTTTTTCATGGGAAGAGGAACTTTTACCGCCCAAAGTTTTGGTTTTGGTGATTATGCTTATACTGCGGCCCATAATGAAAAGGGAAGCAATACGGTTTTTGAGGACGGGCATGTGGAGTGGTTCGCCAATCCTCGTGGTCATGCACCTGTTTCCTACGCCGAATACGAAACAATAATATCACAGACGTATTACGCCAACGGTCCATACGTAACCAATCATTGGAACCAGGCACCATACGTTGCATTCCGCCCAAGGTGAATTTCCATTTAGGTAATCTCAAAATAAAATAAAAGGGGTTCTATGCGCTTAAAAGTGAAAATCCTAATATCTTTTGTCCTGACATTTGCCTCATTTGCGAGTTTCGCACAGAGCACGCAGAACGTCGGAATGAAGGCCGCTCCAGCTCCGGGCAAGGTTGTAATTGATGGAAAAGTTGACGACTGGGATCTCTCCGGTGAAAGGCTCATGTGCTACGATGTCACGAGCCTCAAAGACCGGTATAGCGTCAAGACAAGCGTCATGTATGATTCCGATAATTTTTACGTTTTGTTGAGATGGAAAGATCCCACCCCGATGGTCAACTTCTACGACCCCAAGACCGAAGTCGGACAGGCATGGAAGGCCGACTGTGTGCAGTTGCGGATTAAGACTGACCGTATCGCCAGTGTGGACTGCTGGTATTACACAAAGGACAAAAAACCATCAATGTTCATTCATTATGGTGCTTTTGGACTGAAGCCGCCGGATCCGGATACGGCAGATCTCGAGGATGCAATGAAAGCAGGAGCAAGACAGGCTTTCCTCATGGACTCCGATAGTAAAGGCTATACCCAGGAGATAGCGATTCCGTGGAAACTGCTCACCCGCGACGGTCACACCGTAAAGGCCGGTGAGACGATGATCTGCGGCTTTGAACTTCTCTGGGGCAAGGACAGCGGCAGGGATTTCCCGGTTCATCGTTTTGCAGACAATGTTTCCGAACAGGCGCGATCGGGGGCTATTTTCTTTTGGACAGGGCCGCAGGCCTGGGGCTCTGTATCCCTTGAGAAACAAGGGCATTTTTCTTTGCCACCGCAGACCTTCCAGGGTGTCGGGTATGAAATGCCATCAGGCCCTATTTCAATTCCAGTCAAGCTTGAAAAACCGGGATTTGTCACACTCTCCATTGACGATTCTCAAGGCGGCAGGATCAGGAATCTGCTGAGAGAGGCCTATCTTGAAGCGGGCAGTCATGAAATCCGCTGGGACGGAGCCGATGACGACGGAAAGCTTGTTTCAACAGGCGATTACTCGTGGAAGGGGCTTGTCAGGGACAACCTTCACGTCAACTTTGCCATGGCCTACAACAATCCCGGTGATCCGCCATGGGACACCGCCGACCGCAAGTCCGCATGGCTTTCCGACCATACGAACCCGAGCAGTGTCGCGGCAGACGCTGATCGCATATACGTAAACTGCCCCGGGGTGGAAGCAGGCTGGGCTCCGGCGGCTCTCGATTTCGACGGACGTAAAATCTGGGGGAGCAAGGATGCGGGCATCCAAATCACAGTTGAGAACGGATTGGTTTACTCGGTCACTGATCCAGGAGGGCCTTATGGGGCAAAACCCGGCACGAAAAATCCTGTCAATGTGACGGTGACGCGCCTTGACGCCAAAACAGGTTTTTATGCGCCGTTCAAGAATCCCTCTCTTCCATCTGGAGGAATAAAAGCCGTAATCCACACATATCAGGCTCCGCCCAACAGTATCTATGAGATGGACACGGATATCCTTAACTTGCAGGGTGCGGCTGTCAGGGATGGAAAACTTTGTGTTTCGCTGCGACTCGACAACATAATCCGAATTCTGGATGCGGAAACTTCAGTTCTGATCAAAGACATCAAAATTACACAACCTGCCGGTCTTGCATTCGACAGTTCCGGGCTTCTCCTTGCAGTCAGTGAGAAGAAACTGGTCGCTATCGATATTGAAAAAGGTGAAGTCAAAGACGTCGTTGCGGGAGCTCTCGATGATCCGCAACAGGTATGCGTGGCAGGCAATGGCGACATCATTGTCTCCGATTGGGGGAAAAGCCGGCAGTTGAAAATATTCTCTCGTGAGGGAAAGTCTCTGAGGAGTGTTGGGGTTAAAGGAGGACGTCCGCTTATGGGAGCCTATGATCCTGCAGGTTTTTTCAGGCCGAGAGGTGTGGCGGCAGATGCCAAGGGTCGTCTGTGGGTGGCGGAAGATACCGATTCACCGCGCAGAATAAGCGTGTGGTCCATGGATGGCAAACTGGAAAAGGAATTTGTCGGTCCCGGATATTACAGTGGCGGCGGGCTGCTCGATCCGTCCGACAAGACCCGCGCATATTATCACAATATGGAGTTCAAACTGAATTTTGAAACTGGCACATATAAACTGGCAAAGATAGTTTCGGGCTTTTTCGGATCCGAAGCATTCAGAATGGCACCGGGAACAGGACACCCGAGCAAACTTACAACTGTCAACGGAAAGACATATCTGTCTCGAACTCCAGCCTACGGCGACAGTCAGCACTGGGACATTGCCATTCGCCGTGATGACGGAGTTTTCCAGCCGGCCGCCGCTGCCGGTATAGTCGCACAGCTTGCGGAGAAAGGGCCGACAGCCTTCCGCGGCAAGGACAAGTCCCTCCGTTTCTCCTGGGCAGACGCCAACGGGGACGGCCTTGTGCAGGATGCGGAACTGAAATTTGCTCCCGCTTCCAAAGGTAAAAAACCTGAATCATGGGGCTGCTACTGGGAGGGAAGCGTCCGTGATGATCTTACGCTTGTCGTTCCAGCGACCACCGACAGTGTCTGGGCTAAGGATGCTGTTGCGCTCTGGAATTTCCCGCCGGTTTCCTGGAACGCCTGCGGTGCTCCGGTTTACGACGTGGCAAATCCGATAGTACAAACTCCGTCATTGTCAACGAATGCGGTGACATCCATTATCGTACTGAAGGACGGTTCGGTAGTAGCCAATTCCAATCCGGTTGTAGCATATGATCTTAAGGGAAAACTGCTTTGGACTTTCCCGAATCCCGATCTCAATCCCTATGACTGCGGGCCGTTGCGTTCCGGAAAACTTTTAGGGCCACAGGCGTTTCTGGGATCGCTCGACATGGGAAAGGACATCGGCGAGATTGTGATGTTCAACGGATACAACGGATCTCGCTTCCTGATGACTGGCGACGGACTCTGGCTCGGGCATGTCTTCAATGACGGCCGCAATGGACCCGCGGCGCTTCCCGCTCATCCGACTCCGGGTTTCCTCATGGATGACATGACCTGCGGAGGAGAATCTTTTTCCGGAACCTTCATGAAAGCCAATGACGGGAAGATCTATACGACAACCGGCATGACCGAGGCTCGGATAGTCGAAGTGAAGGGACTCGATACAATAAAGAGGCTCAAAGGTGCGAAATTCGCAGTTTCAACCGAACTGCGCAGCGCAGCAGAGAAAGCGCTTGCTGAAAAGGCCAAGAATATTGCTGAGGCCAAAACTGAACTTGTTGTGGAAAAGACGGAGGCCGCTCCGAAAACAGACGGTGAGCTTTCCGACTGGGATTTGTCGCGCGGCGTGTCATGGAAGACTGCACCGGATCGGAATGTCGCAGTGGCATTGAAGCATGATTCTAAAAATCTTTACATGGCCTACAAGGTGGATGATCCTTCCCCAATGCTCAACTCGGGTAAAAATCAGAATCTCCTTTTCAAGACCGGCGACTGCGTTGATCTCTGGCTGGGAACCGATCCGCTTTCAGATCCGAAACGCGTCAACCCTGTCAAGGGAGACATCCGTCTTCTGATATCGGAGATGGACGGCAAGGCGATTGCCGTATTATACGAGGCGCTTGTTCCGGGAACAAAGGAGCCAATACCATTCAGTTCTCCGGCCCGTACAGTGAATTTCGACAAAGTCACCGTTCTTAGTGAAGCTCAAATCGCCATCGTGAAACGAGTTGACGGCTATACTGTCGAGGCGTCAATACCGTTGGCGAAAATCGGTTTAAAGCCGCAACCAGCGGTGATCAGAGGCGATGTTGGTGTTGTTCTTTCAGATGCGACCGGCAGCAAAGGAGCCCAGAGAAGCTGCTGGTCCAATAAGGCTACAAACATTGTGATGGATGTCCCAGATGAATCAATGCTCCAGCCTTCAAAATGGGGAACTGTCATCGTCAAATAAATAAGGGAAAGATTAATAAAAGGTATCCATTATGAGAAAACTTGTGATGAATGATAAGATGACTTCAAGGGAAAGGGTCATCAGGACTTTCAATTATGAGAAAACCGACAGGGTGCCCGTAAACTATGCAGCAAATCCCGGAATAGACCTTAAGCTAAAGGAATATTTCGGCCTGAAAGAGGACGATTCTGAGAAACTAAGGGAAGCTCTCGGCGTTGATTTCCGATGGGCGGGGGCGACTTACAAAGGGCCAAAGCTTCACAAGGACATTCCCGAACGCAATGTGCTTGTCGATAACTGGGGAATCCACCGGAAATGGGTCGAACATGAAAGCGGGGGGTATTGGGACTTCTGCGATTTTCCATTAGAACATGCGACCGAAGAGGAAATCGCAAAATGGCCGATGTATAATCCGGACGACTTTGACTACAGCGCGGTTGCTGACATTTGCAGGAAAGACAGGCAATATGCGTTTCATGTGGGAGGTGCAGGAACAGCATGCGTCATAAACACCAATGGGATGCTCCGTGGAATGGAACAGACTTTTGTTGATCTTATAACAGATGATCCCGCAGGGTTGCTCCTGGCGAAACGCAGAACTGATATTGATTTGGAAATATGCAGGCGTTCACTTGAAGCAGCGAAAGGCGAAGTTGATTTTCTTTGGATGGGAGAGGATCTCGGAACCCAGATATCTCCAATCATAAGCCCGGACACCTATAGGAAAAACATCAAGCCCATTCACAAGAAATTTGTTGATCTTGCAAAAAGTTTCAATATTCCGGCAATGGTCCACACCTGCGGTTCGAGCAGTTGGGCATATGAGGATTTCATAGAAATGGGTATCAGAGCTGTTGACACCCTCCAGCCGGAGGCTAAGGACATGTCACCCGAATATCTTAAAAAAACATTCGGCGGGCGACTGATGTTCCACGGCTGCATCAGCACTGCCGGACCGGTCTCGTTCGGAAAACCGGAAGATGTTGTAAAGGACTGCAGGAAAATCCTCGACATCATGATGCCGGGCGGCGGATATTGTTTCGCCCCGACACACTCCCTCCAGGACAATTCACCCTTGGAAAATGTGATCGCAATGTATGACACTGTACATAAATACGGAGTCTATTGAATGAACACTCGCGAAAGAGTCAAGGCTGTGCTCGATTTCAAGCCTTTCGACCGTCTTCCGATATTCGAATGGGCCGGCTGGTGGGACAAGACAATTGAGAGATGGAGAAATGAAGGTCTTCCGGCGAATCTCAACAGCCCGGACATCCACCGTTACTTCAACATGGATGTCCATTACCAGTATTGGATGGGTTCAAGATCCCCGGAATGTCCTAGGCCTGTGGAACACGGCGCACCGATAATCAGGGACATGGATGATTATCTCAAAATTAAAGAACATCTTTATCCGGCCCATCTTCTTGACATAGAAAAATGGGAAAAGTGGAATGCGGAACAGAAGCGTGGAGATGTGGCTTTATGGTTTACGCTTGACGGTTTTTTCTGGTTTCCAAGAACGCTTATGGGAATAGAGCCGCACCTTTACATGTTTTATGACGATCCCGAACTTATGCACGCCCTCAACAGGGATAATGCGGACTATCACATAAAGATTATAGACAAAGTCTGTTCGGTCTGCACTCCAGACTTCATGACGTTCGCAGAGGATATGAGTTACAATAACGGACCGATGCTTTCAAAAGAACTCTTTGACGAATTCATGAAACCGTATTACGCCAAAGTCATTCCCCGCCTCAGGGAGCACGGCATTAAAGTGATTGTAGATTCTGACGGCGACGTGTCGGTTCCGGCGTATTGGTTCGAGGAGGCTGGACTGGAAGGCATCCTCCCGCTGGAGAGACAGGCGGGAGTTGACGTTAGCGAACTCCGCAAAAATCATCCGAGGCAACTTTACATAGGCGCCTATGACAAGATGGTGATGAACAAGGGCGAACATGCGATGCGCACCGAGTTCGAACGTCTTCTGCCGACTGCCAGACAAGGCGGGTTCATCATAAGTTGCGACCATCAGACTCCGCCCGGCGTTTCACTTGATGATTATAAACTGTATCTAAGACTATTCAGGGAATATGCCGAAAAAGCGGCGAAATAGTACAAGGAATTCAATATAGCCATGAAATTGGAATGCTAATCTCAAAGCATTGTAGTCGACACTGAAAAGAAAAATCTCACATTGTGGGACAAGATCAGCGGTCAGAGAATGCTGATTGTCCCGGATTTCAATCTTTTCCAGCCGGTCATAAATGGAGACCCCGCAAAATTGAAGTTCAGCAAGGTTGAGAAATCCAGTGATAACAGCTCCATACGGTTTTACTTTGACGGCTCCAGCGGTTTGTCGGATTTTATTTTTACAGTGTCGGTGGACAGTGCTGAAGATTCCATAGATCTCTCGTGCGAGTTTCGCACGGAATCGGATTGCCAGCTTAACGACATCAGATTCTTTCCTGGGGGGACGATTGTAACCGCGTACAACCTTGTGAATTTCCGGAACAGGCATCATACGCCCGAGGTGTGGCCGGAACTTCTGACTGGGCAGGAAATCAAGACCGACACCTACTCCGGCGACTGGCAGTTCGCACCTCATCCCACGATGTTTATCTTCAGAAAACTCAAATCCCATCTTTTCTTTGGCTCACTCGACCTCCCGAAATCTTTCGGGATGTATCTGGATATGAAAAATTACAAGGTTAAAAACTGGAGTCTCGATTACGGTTCCTTCCCTGACGGGCAGATGCTGGCGGCGGGAGAACTTTTCCGTTCCCCGACTATGAGGCTTTTCATAAGGGAATCCAAAACTGTTTATGATGTGATCGATGAATTCGTATCCATGCTTATCCGTTCTGGCAGAATACCGGATACGTCGGGAAAAGTCACACACTCCTGGTGGCGCGAACCCCTGTACTGCACCTGGCTGGATCAGGTATTCCGGTCTCAATGCATTCAACCGGAAAACCTCCAGGAACAAGTGGCTGAATCCATGACTCCAACCCGTAGGGTCTTTAATGCGCAGATGGTGAGGGAGGCGGTCAGGGTCATCAAGGAGGAGAAGCTTCCATTCCGCACAATTCTCCTGGACGAAGGATGGCATGTCGCAAGGGGGCAATGGGAGGCGCATCCGACGCGTTTCCCGAATTTCCGGGGCCTTGTGGACGAACTGCATGCCGCAGGATTCAAGGTGATGGTCTGGTGGAACTGGGCCGAAATAGAGAAAACCGCAATTGTGGATCCTGCACATCTCCTTGCTGGAGGAAAACTCAACCGACACGGAAGCCGTGTCAGAGACTATTCGTTGGCGTCAACACGGGAGGAATACCTGAAACCGCTGTTCCATAAGTTATTCTCTTCCGACAAGGGTTCATACAATCTCGACGGAGTCAAAACTGATTTTCTGGCCGACAAGGTGCATCCGGACATGTCTCCATCAGATCCGGACTGGCGTGGCGAAGAAAATTATTTCTATCATGTCACCCGTCTTTTCTATGAGGAAATGCGGAAGCACAAGGATGATGCGATGCACATGGGCTGTTGCGGAAACTTCTGGCTTTCCGAATTCATAGATACGAACAGGACTTACGATGTCCACAATAGTGATTATCTTGAACATGAGTCAAGAGGCCGGATGCTGACGCATGCCGCACCCGGAACTATTACCTCTTATGATCTGCTAATCACCTTGGAAAATCTAGAGAAGTATGCGGCTTCAGCCAAAAAGAACAATGCCGCCATTCAAATGGGGAACCTTTTACATGTCCAGGATGACAAGTTTTCGGAAATACGACCTGCGGACAAAAAATATTACAGGCTTCTGCGGAAACTAATTCAAAAATGAAGAGGGCAAAATGTTAAGCCGTAGGGAGAATTTCATGCGTGTTGTGCATCGCCGGAACCCTGAATGGGTCACGCTTGACTTCGGAGTCAGTAAAGGGGCGATGTCCATGTTCCGTAAGCACTTGGGCGACGATGTTGATCTTGCCCGGCATTTCAAATTTGACGGACGCTGGATTGGCCCGTCCGGGGGGACGCGCCGACCCGTGCCGGACTGGCGTGCACTCTACTACTCCGACGGTTCGCTGCCGGCGGAGGCGAAGATCGGCAATGAATGGGGTACGGCTCAGTTGGAGCATCCTGCCACCGACGACGCGCTTTCCTTTTTTCCACTGCGGAAAATCAGCAGCGAAGCCGATCTGGATGCGTACCCTTGGCCGGATGATGTTGGTGCATCTCACCGTTTTGCCGGGATGAAGGAGAAAGTGGACGCGGCCCATGCGGAAGGATTTCCGGTATACGGGTGCGGCCTGAATTTCTTCGAGCATCTCTGGGGGCTGTGCGGCTTTGACACGCTGATGATGGGAATGGCCATGGACGAGTTATGGGCCAAGAAAATGTTCTTGAAACATGCCGAGGATCTGGTTCGCACCGCCGAACAGATCGCTTTGACCGGCGCAGATATCCTCCAGACCGGCAGCGATGTGGCTACTCAGCTCGCACCTTTGATCAGTCCGGATATGTGGCGTGAATGGCTCTTTCCTCTCATGCGTGACTCCATTGCGGCAGCGCGCCGCGTCAACCCCGACATCCTCGTGTTCTATCACAGCGATGGCAATGTCGAGCCTCTGATCGAGGGGTTCATCGAGGCTGGTGTTGACATCCTTGATCCCATCCAGCCCGAGTGCGTGGACATCTTCGAACTCAAGAGGAAATACGGAAACCGTCTTTCCTTTCATGGAGGCATAGGTGTTCAGACTGTCATGCCTTTCGGTACACCCCGGGAGGTGCGGGACACAGTACGCCGCACTATCAAGAGTATGAGTGCCGAAGGAGGCGGCTATCTCTGCTCGACCGCACACATGATCCGCCCGGAGGTGCCATGGGAGAATGTGCTCGCATTCGTTGAAACCGTAAAGGAATTCGGACATCCATGATAGACGCGCACGGTTAATAGCAAGCAGCACAATAGGAAAAAGTTCTTTAAATGTCAATCTTTTATGAATAAACAAAAGGAGGGGCATGTTCAAAGATAGAGGTTCCCTGGAGATTCTAAGCGGATAAAACGGAATTAAAATAAATTATTTAAAATTAAGAAAT
>JBAZRS010000145.1:0-10477 GCA_041662825.1 Victivallales bacterium
CGCAGACCTGTCCGGAATTGTCGAAGGTGACTCGGTATTTCCTGGAAGCATCCAGTCCGCGCAGGCGCAGAAGGTATTCCGGCTGAGTGGGCGCCGAGAGCTGGAAGAGACCGCAAATCCCGCGGGAGCGATCCTCAGATGCGAGCTCCAACACGCCCCATCCCTGAGGATCACGACCGGAAACTTCAGGCGTATGATGGTAAATTCTCCCGGTGGCCATGAACCGGCGGACAAAATCACTGTAAAGCGTGATCCACCGCTTCAATTTCAATGCAAGAATCGGGTTTGCCTCCGATCCAGACGGATATGAAACCCCGAATGTCGGACGGACAAAAAGCAGAGTCCTGGACTGGAACTCGAAATCTCCGGCAATGTGGCCGCTCTGCCCGAAAATGAGGCGGTCGACATGTTCCGGGGGAAGCGCCATTGTCATTCCGTTCGTGATGGAAAATGAGCGCGGGGCAATCTGCCAGTCAGTCACCCATGTGTGGCTGAAACGCCGTACCATCCCGATGTCCGTCCTGCCGCCGCCGCCGGCGCAGTTTTCAAAGATGACTTCCGGGAATCTCGCCCTCAGCCTGTCATATATCCCGTATAAAGTCTCGTAATATCTCCAATAACCGTTCTCGACAAAACCGCTGCGGACTTCCCGTATGCCGGGACCTGGATTAGTGTTGTAGTCCAGGCGGAAAAAATCCAGCTGATGCTCTTCAATTACCCTGCAAATCTGTGCCTCCATCCATTTTGCTACTTCGGGATTGGTCAGATCTATCTGTCCGCCACCCTGCTTCTGGCAGTCATATCCTTCGGCCAGCCACTCGGGACGCTCCTTGGCCATTTCGCTTTCTGCGCCTATGCGTTCCGCATCCATCCACAATCCCCACAACATGCCTTTTGAACGGACGAGTTCCCTGTAGGGGGCGAGGCCGTTCGGAAAGCGTTCGGCGTCAACTTTCCAGTCTCCGACTTTTGTACACCACTTGTTTGCAGGAGCATACCAGCCGGCATCGATGAAAAACACCTCCGCCCCGACTTCGCCGGCGACATTGATGGCGTGGACTATCTGTTCGGGGGTCATTTCAATTTCCGGGCCTATCCCCGACTCGATCCATCCGCCACGGCCGCGCGGCTGAGGCATGAACACGCTGCGGCGCATGTGAGCATGCATTGCCTGCAGGGCTGTATCGAGATCTCCGAATGTCATCCCGAGATGCATCTCGGGGGCGGCCACGGTCTCACCTCTTTCAATAATCCTCTGTGGCGGCGGCGCATCGGGACCGGCACGGAAAAAGAGGCGGGCCGGACTGTCGCTGCTCCTGTTGTCGGCATCCAGATCGAACTCGAAACTGTATCCTCCGGACCATGCGAGCTGGCCGATGAAATGTTCGCCTGTGGCGTTGTTCCGCAGGACAAACATCGGATGGCGGTGCCGGTTGCGCCGGTATCTCCCGTCAACACGGTAGCCTGCGCGCGGCAGATCAAACCAGTGGAAGTCGCCTTCGTTTGCCCAATTAACATCGTCGAAATAGCCGATCGAATAAAGGGGCGATTCCGTCTGCCCGAGATGGGATTTATAACGGTTGGTCTTCTGCAGCACCCCGCTCCAGGAATATGCTGCCGACAATGCCGCAGGACATTTGCCGGTGTTCGTAACTTCAATCCATCTCGTGATCACCGGTGTTCCGTCAAGCTTCGTATGGACTTTGACGGTGACGGGGCGGATATTGTGCCGAAGCGTTACGACCGCATGAATGCCGGCAGGGGAATCCTTCCCGCATTCATCCTTTTCAAAACCTGCTAGGCTCCAGTCTGATGCGAGCAGCTGTCCATCTATCTCCAGCCAGAAAGCCTGTGAAGTCGGATGCTCTGAGGGATTGATGCGCCCGTCATAGAAGTTCACCGCCCCGGAACCATTCCATCCGCGCCCGACGAAGCGGCCGTTGATCAGCGATTCCTCATAAACGGCCAATCCCGACCTGTAGCTTATCGTCGGTTCAGGCTTGTCCACGAAGAGGACATCTGACCACTCGGTTGAAGCGGAATTTTCTGACCGGCTGACTTTTCCGGCCTTCATGAGGTGCGTTTTCAATTTCGGATTCTTCATATGCCTCCATACCGTGCAGTTGAAAGTGCCTGATTATTGTCAATGCCTGTCGAAAGGGAACCTCTAAAAATTCGCATCTGGCGTCCGCCGCGGCGGACGGAAGATTTTTGAAAGCTCAAAAAGAATTTCTGAACGGCCTGTCCCGCCGTAGCTTCCCAGCGAAGGGGGAAGGCGTATCGAGTAGATACGCCGAGAGAGGAACATTCTTTCTTGAGCCAAAAAGATCCGCAACCCGACTTGTCCCGGCGTAGCATCCCAGCGAAGCCGGAAGGGAGACAGATTCTTATGGATTCCGCCTGCGGCGGACAAGTCCGCCGTCGTCGCAAATCCAGTCACAGCCCGCAACGGGGCTGCTCCTAGCGTTTGTGATGCCTGTCCGGCGTAGCTTCTTAGCGAAGTCGGATGTCGGCTCTCCATAATCTCCTGTCTCGCGCCATATGCCAATTTTTAGAGGTTCCCTAAAGTTATGACTTCTCCGGGCGACATGATGACGCCGTTGAGTCCGAGCCTTTTTGATTCTGCGAGGAATGCCGCCGGATCCCCGCCCTGCTCCACAAACATCCAGAAGTGGGATCCGATAATCATTACAGGACGCACAGCTACTCCCAATGCGCACGCCTCCAGGGCGTCAAGATTTCCAAATGCCCCGTTGACAGGAACTATCATGATGTCCACTTTAACATCACCAAGTGACTTGAGGATTTTATCCGTTGCCAATCCGCTGTCTCCGACATTGTAGATTTTAACCCCATCAATCTCCATGAGAAATCCGACCGCGTCCGGAGCCAAATCACCGTGATCCGCGTAAATCGCACGGAATGTCACTCCTGCAGTCACGGTACTTTCCCCTGCACGGAGGATCTTGTAACGGGCTTTGGGAATCCCAAGAGACTTGTAAACCTCTTCGCAGTCGGGCGCGCCGATGAAGAAAGCATTCGGCCGTGAGATTAATGCCGGAAATGAATCAATGTCCAGATGATCGAGGTGGGAATGGGTGGACAGCACAATGTCGGCACATAAACTCTCAGGAGCCGCCACCGGAGGTTGCATCCTCTTGAATCCGACGCACCTTTCCACGCAATCGGAAAGATACGGATCAATCACGATCCTTCTCCCTGCCCGATTAACGAGAAGAAAACCCGCCTGCCCGAGATATTTCAAGCTTACGCCTCCCGTAACAATGGCGGATGAAATATTGTTTTTGTTTTTCATGGATGAATGATATTCCTGTTTGCACGGAATGTCTCACCGTTTTTTTTGATTAACTTTACATTTTTTTCGACAAATGCTATAATATTGACAGAAATGGACTTAACCGGCTTCGCAGGGATTTTAATATTTATTGACAGGATAACAGGATTCCAAGGATATTTATATCAAATTGCATTCATCTGGAAAATAACGCGTCAACAGAGAAGTGACGCGGCTACAGTCCGCCGCGGCGGATAGCCACGTCACTTCTCTGCTGACGTGCTCTTGATTTCAATTTAGTATTTAAATCCAGTTTAATCCTGTTATCCTGTCAAAATGTCATAAGCCCTCATCATGTCATTAAATAGGCTGGAAATGAAACCGAATATCGACTTCGAACATCTTGCGGGTTCAGGCAAATTCGCCGAATTTACAAAGCTGCTTATGAAGCTGACCGGACTTGTAATGGCATTGAACTCTCCTGAGGGGATTATCCGCGATGCGTTCAGTGCAAAAGGGGGAAGCCCGCTCTGCCGCCTTTTCCGTGACAGTCACGAAGGGTTGCGCAGATGTACAAATTGCGACCGCCGTTACCATAAAAAGGCCGTCCAGGACAGCAAGCCCCAGCTATACACCTGCCATGCAGGCTTTCTAGACATGGCAGTCCCGGTTTTCATTCAGGGCAGGCATGTCGCAACCATATCAAGCGGACAGGTCCTTCCTGAACCGCCAAGCGAACTCGGGTTCAAGCGTCTACTGAAACGCATTTCATGGCTGGACTGCCCCGAACCTGTCTTGAAACGCGCCTATTTCAAATCCCCCTATCTTCCACGGGAAAAGATCAGATATGTGATGGAACTCCTTGAGCTTTTCGCCTGGCAGCTCTGCGACAGCCTTCAGAAGATAAAGGAACTGGAGGCGAAACTGGACAGGGACGAGATCCGGCGCGCAAAGGAACATATCTCCGAACATTTCCATAATCCGTCTCTGGGGCTCAGCGACGTTGCTGCGCATGTCGGACTTTCACCCGCCCATTTCTCACACGTATTCAAGCAGGAATCAGGAATGTCGTTTGTCAGGTTTGTCCAGGGGAACCGGGTGGCTGAGGCTAAAAAACTCATGACAGGCACAAGCAGGAGCATAACGGAAATATGCTTCTCCTGCGGCTTCAACAGCGTGACCAATTTCAACCGCGTCTTCCGTAACATTGAACATTGCAGTCCAAGGCAGTTCAGGAAAAAGCTGGTAGTCGGGAATAAATCATGACTCTGCGAACTTCGCGATTTCCTTTGTGGCTGATAATCCGTTTTATGATCCCTAAGAGACCGATATGGAAGCCGCCGGACTTTAGTCTTCTCAGCAGTAGTTTACGGTAACGGCCATGATGAGGGCTTGTCTGAGGATAAGGTTTGAACCGGAATACCGTATTCATTTTGAAATGCGATGCATTTGCCTCTCTTTTTACCCCATTTGATTTCATAAGGCATCAGACTTGATCCTTGCTTGACGACCAGGTCGACTTCCGACATGGAAACCGTGCGCCAGAAATAAAGTTCCGCCGGATTATCCGACAGGTCATTGCGTTTTGCAATTTCGGCAATCAGATAGTTTTCAAAAAGGCTGCCGATATCCGGACGGTTTTCGTTTAGGTCAAACGCATTAAGAACCGCATTGCGGATTCCGGTATCCCAGAAGAAGATTTTTTTGCTCTTGGCAACCTCCTTCCGCAGATTAGTGCTGTATGCAGGCAGGCGGAAAATGACAAGTGTCTCTTCCAGCAGATCGAGATAACGTTCCACGGTCTGACGCGCCATATGCAGTTGTTGAGCCAGTTCATTTACCGATACTTCCGAACCGGCCTGGTGTGCCAGCAAAGTCAAGAGGCGACGAATCAGCTCCGGGGTTTTGATAAGGCCGGACTGAAGGATGTCTTTCCAGAGATAGTCCCCGGACAGCTCGCGTAGAAGTCCGATTTTATCATCGCTAGTCACAACTTCCGGATAGCAGCCGAAAACCATTGATTTCAGCAAGGTCACACGAAATTGAGGTGCAAAATTCTCTTCTATGACCGGCATCGTGTATTCAGGGCGAAACCAGCTTTCCGCCTCCAGTGATTCCCTGAGAGTCAATGGCGGCAGATGAATCTTACGGTTACGTCCGGTCAGACTTTCGGCGGTCTGTGACAGCAGATTCAAACTTGAGGAGCCTAGAAGGACAATCTTGACGGGTAATTTGGTATCATACCAGCCCTTGACTATACGGGCGGTTTCCGGCTCTCGTTGCGCTTCATCAATTACCAGATACTCAGGGGAACCGAGGCTTTTAAAACCGTCAATGGGAGGCAGTACGGAAGCCGCCTTAAAACGAGAGATATCATACTGCACATCAAAGTTAAGCAACAGCATGTTTTTGGACTTTAACGCCTCGTTAACCAGAGTTGTTTTCCCGACCTGGCGCGCACCGACAACAATGGCGGTTTTTCCGCTGTCTATGATTTTCAGAAAAGTCGGCAATGCAGTTCTCGGAATAATCATGGCAACCTCCAGTTAAATTTAATCTTGTTTTTAACTTATACGTATATTTTGTAAAGTCAAGATTACAATATATAGGGCTTATTTGCAGGCTACAAGCGTTTCCGCCCTCGTTAGGAGACCCTATGGCGTGAGATGCCTAGAATCGCAAAAACACGGCAATTATTATCAAAAAATAAAACAATTAAGTTTATCCAAAAGAGTCAGGCGCTAAATATGCAGTTCCTGTTTGCCTGCTTTCATTGTATTGGTCAGCTCCCCTTCCCTGCCTGCCATTGTGATTGAAACTATGACAGGTTTCGAGGTTTCAATGTGAATCTCCCTCCTGCCCGGTGATGCCGATCTTCCGCAGATCAGCGAGACTGTCCGCCCGTTGAACAGCAGTTTCCTCAGTCCATGAACACCCGGATCCGCGATTTCCCAGTGAATTGTGTTCGAAGGGGCGTCAAATGAAAAGGCGAGGATGTTTTCAATAAGCATCGCTATCGGGCCAAGACCGCTCCACCCGACAAAGTTGTTGCGCACCAACTCGCCTTTCTCGTATTTATTGGACGGTCTGGAGTGATCTGGGGAATAGCATTCCCAGATGCTTCCATACGATTTGTCCTTCATGACTTCCGCCATTCCGTCCAAGTGTTTTGCGGCCAGATCCCTGGAGACTGAATTCCATCCCCTTTTTTTCAAACCGGCGGCAATCATGTAATTAGTCGGCGCCCATACACCCCCAAGCCAGTAGCCGCCCATGGGGTCATAGTTTGGATCGTCTTTGGAAAGTGACGGAACCGGGTGCCGAGTCCAGAATTCATCTGGAGATAGAAGATGTTCCAAGAGGGCATTGATCTGTTCTTGAGCCGCAGTTCCGGACAGGATCGGCCAGAATGCGGCCGCTGTTTTGGCGCCGAGGAAGTTATGCCGCACGTCGGGACTATGACGCCCAAAGACATCATAATAGAATCCCTTTCTCCCGCACCAATGGTAGTTGTTGACAAGCCGGTTCAGTTCTGCATGTTCGCTGGCGAATTCATCTTCATCCGACGTCTTGCCGAGTTTTCCTGCCATCATGGAGAGGCAATAAGCGCTCAGAGCCTGCTGGCAGGAAAGGTCGATGAAGCATACGTCGCTGCCTGCGAGATTCGCAGCAGGGTATCCGCTGCGCGGCGAGTTGTCCATATTGCCATATTGCATAGCGGCTTACTGAAAACAAAATCCACCCTTAAGAGCGACAATTATTTCCTGCCTGCCCAGTGGAATGTGTCAAAGTGTCGCCGTTAAAGGTAAAACTGCAGAATTGACTTAATTTCATAACTTGTTAATCTGCATTGTCATATGATGCCGTTTTCCTCCTTTGGCATCTACTCTGCTTAAACACAGGTAGAAGTTGAAGAATAGAAAATAACAAACCATGGGAGGTGTCAAATGAATGCGATGATAAAGCACTCAAGGCATGATCTTGGGAAGGAACTTCTGCAGAATCCATGGAAGGAATTGATGAACTTGGACAGGTTCTGGGACAAGTTTGAAAATCTCGAGAAACTTGATTCGGTATTATGCCCCAGGATCGGTCTGAAGGAAAGCAAAACCTGCTTCTGTGTGACAACACAACTTCCGGGTATTCCAAAGGAAGCCATCAAGATCGAATATGACATGGGCGTTCTGACAATCAGCGCGGAAAGAAAGGCTGAAAAAGCCAAAGAAGGTGAGAAGTATCACAGGAACGAGCACGAGTATGGCTACTTCTACAACAGGATTACCATCCCCGGGAAAGTCGACTGCTCGAAGATATGCGCTGAGTACAAGGATGGAATGCTCAGGGTAGAGCTTCCAAAAACAGAGGAGAAAACTGCAATGGAGATCAAAGTTAAATAAATAGGAGGTTAAATGCTTTGCTCTCAAAACGGGGATAGTTGGAAAATTATCCCGACACGAAGAAAAGTTAACGAAGGGCGGACTTCCGAGTCCGCCTTCTAAGTTTAGATTCAATTTCCAAACGAAGAAGACAAATCCAAGAAAGTGCCTTACGGCATTAACTACAAACGAATTTCAAAAGAATTGGAACCTGTTGGTAGTTAAGCCCGTAAGGGCTGTTCTTTTATTTTCTCTGCTTCCCCAATCGCCTTGATTATGCAGAACCGCATCTTTCCGCAGAGATCCTCAGTGAATTCAATCGAAGCATATTTTTTTGATCCTTCAAAAAAATATTGGATTCCATCCCGCTGTTCCGGGCTTATTTCAAGTATGAGACTTCCTCCACTGTAAAGATTCCCATGGGCCGAGGCGATAAGCTTCCTGATGAACTTCAACCCGTCCTCCCCGGCCAGAAGCGCGGATGAAGGCTCGTATTTGCGGATTTCGCGAGGCAGGGCCAGAAAATCCTTCCTGTTGATATAGGGAAGATTCGCGGTGATGACATGGAATTTCAGATGAACTCCCTCCAGAAGATTCCCTTTGCGGAATCTCACGTTCCCGACGCTGTTCATCCTCCTGTTTTTCCGTGCGATTCTCAACGCCTTGTCGCTAATGTCAATTCCGGTCACATGCAGGTCTGGCCTTTCCTGCGCTATCGCAATCGCTATCGCCCCGCTTCCAGTGCCGATATCGCATATGAATGCGTCTTTCGGGGCAAGCCTCATCGCATGCTCTGCAAGAAGTTCGGTTTCCGGCCTGGGGATGAGCACGCCGGGGGTCACGCTCAGGCGCAGATGCCTGAAGTATGCCTCTTTGAAAATATATTGAAGCGGCTCATGGCGCATCCTCCTGGCTGTCAGGGAATTTAGCAGGGCAATCTGCTTTTCCGTGAGTTCAAAATCCCTGTTGAGGGGAAGTTCAAGCCGTGGAAGGCCTGTAGCGTTTGCGACAATCAGCTCGGCTTCAAGGCGGGGATCGGAAGTGTCTGCCGATTTCAATTTGGCTTCCGTCCCGCCAATTGCGCAGTATAGCTTCACTTGGAAGACTCCATCAGGATATCCTTGAATTCTTTGCTGGAAACATCTTCGAGCCTTTTGCCCTTCGAATGCAGTTTTTCATTCACCTTGATGACGGTCTCGGTCATGCGTTCATGGGTTTCCTCGGAGCCTCCCAGCAGGCAGAAATTTTCGCCTTTTGTGACCCGGGTGTGCCCGTCCTCGTTGTCAAGCCCCAGCCCGAGCATTACAGCCTTCTTGGTTTTTTTGTTTCTTTCCGGCTTTCCCATATGAATCTGGTTTTTAATCCTTATCAATTTCAAGTATTAATATATTTCCCCATTGATGGAAAAATATTGATTAAGAGAGGAATTTTTTCAGGTATGATATAATCTGTTCGGGCTCGTCCTCAAAGAGATAATGGCCCGCATTGTACAGGGGCAAGACAGTCGCATGCGGATATATCTGCTTCCATTTCTTCAGGAACGACTCGTTGAAGCACCAGTCTTTCATGCCCCAGGCGATTGCTATCGGATAATCGCGGAACATCCACAGTCCGTGTTCGATTCCGAGCAGCACCTCATAGGACGGGGATTCCGGGGCCATCGGTATGTCCTTCACAAAATTATACACCGCGATTCTGTTTTCATATGAGTCATACGGCAGAAGCAGGCCCGCTTTCACATTGTCCGGAAGTTTCTTTGCAGTGGTCATCCTGACTGACGCCCTGCAGAATAAATTCATGTCCCTGATCATCTTCTCGCCGAGCCACGGTATCCTGCACGCCTTGATCCTCCATGGGATCCTGGCGGCTGCGAACGCCGCGGTATTTGTGATCATCAGTCTTTTTATCCTTTCCGGATAACGTACCGCAAAGCCGAGTCCGATGGGGCCGCCCCAGTCGTGAACCAGCAGATTGATGTCATGAAGATCTAGCGAAAGCAGGAACTCCTCAAGATTGTCAATGTGCGTTTCCAGCCTGTAATGGAAATTCTGGGGCTTGTCCGACATTCCGCAGCCGAGATGGTCCGGCACGATCACCCTGTTTGTCCTGCTGAGCTCGGAGATCAGCCTGCGGAACAGGAAAGACCACGACGGGTTTCCGTGAACCATTACGATGGGCTCGCCCTTCCCCTCGTCTATGTAATGATAGTTGAAGTTTTTGAGCTTGTAATAGTTGTGCTTGAAAGGATAAATGTCTTTTATCGGTGAAATATCCATGTTACCATTCCACTCCCAGCATTGTGCAGTTGATTCCGCTTCCGATCCCCAGCATCGCCAGCTTCTGCCCGGCGGCCAGTTTCCCGTTTTCAACCGCCATGGCAGCGGTTATCGGACATGACACCGAGCCGACATTCCCCAGGAATGAAAGGGTCGGGAAGTCCTTCGACATGTCAATCCCCAGCGTTTCATACATCAGCTTCCGGTGCGCAGTTCCGACCTGGTGCGTGCAGAAGCAGTCGGGTGTCCCGTTCCCCCATTCGAGCTCCTTTTTGAAAAACTTCCAAGTCTCCGCCGCGACCTCAACCCCCTTCTGCATAAGCTCTTCCGAGTCGGTGCTCATCAGGGTCTCCGTATTGTCGGACATTCCCCTGTCGGCATTTCCCTGGCAGAGTTTATTATGCGATGTCACCGCCAGCGAATATCCGCCGACCAGCCTGTGTCCGGTCGAACTCAGATCCTTATGCGCCAGCACTACGCCGACCGAACCTGAGCCGATTGTAAGGGAGGAAAAATATTTTTTCACGGAC
>JBAZRS010000146.1:0-10463 GCA_041662825.1 Victivallales bacterium
TACGGCAAAACATTGCATTGAAGAGATTTCCCCGCCTTTGCACGCGTCTCCATGAAGCCAGGTAATGAGGTCGTCGGAAGGGGATGTGTTCTTTCTGAAATTATCATAATGATTGAGTCCTGCAAAAACGAAACGGGTCAGTGGAACAGCTTTGAGCTCCTGTGCCGCGTTTCTCAGTATTCTGTTCATTGCCAGAACGTCATTGTCGCATACGGTCAAACAGTGTTCGGCGAGGGACGGAAGAGCAAGTGTTGAAACATCCAAGAGGCCGTTAGTTCTTATTATTTTTTGCATCTTCCCTTTCTTTCACATCTTCTGTTTTTATGTTTCCTGGTTATTGACTGAGGCAATTTTAAAATTGCCTCTATAATCTAAAGTTCATATTCATACATATAATACGAGATTCACGGGATTATATTAGCCGAATGCAAAACTGCGGGAAAAAATGCAAGAAAAGTCAAATTAGATCCTGATGCCACTTGAGCGGATCGGTTTCTGCCTGGTCCGGGACAATGATTAACTCCAAGTGACCGTCTGGGAAATAAAAAATATTTGTAAAATAAAAAAGGCTTCAGGCGGCGGCCCTGAAGCCTTGTAATAATTTTTCGCAGGAAAATTATAATTACAGATCGTTAAGGGCGAAGACCCCGGGAAGTTTCTTCCCTTCGAGGAATTCCAGCGATGCCCCGCCGCCAGTAGAGATGTGCGACATTTTCCCTGCGAGACCGCTCTGATTCACCGCAGAGACTGAATCTCCGCCGCCAATCACGCTGATTGCTCCCTTGTCGCTGGCATCGGCAACCGCTTTGCATATCGCCATTGTGCCTTTTGCAAAATTGGGCATTTCAAAGCATCCCATGGGACCGTTCCATACAATTGTCTTCGCCTTGGCTATTTCCGCAGTATAAGCCGCAACCGTCTTCGGTCCGACATCAAGAGCCATCCAGCCTTCAGGAATATCGTTGCTGACAGTTTTTATCTGTGCGGCGTTGTCGAATTTGTCGGCCGCCAGATTGTCTGTAGGAAGCAGGAAAGTCACGTTCTTGCTTTTCGCTTCGGCCAGAACCTGTTTTGCCGTTTCAAGCAGTTCATCTTCGCAGAGGGATTTTCCGATATTGTGCCCCTGAGCCTTCAGGAACGTATAAGCCATCCCGCCCCCGATCAGAAGTGCATCGCATTTTGAAATAAGAGATGTGAGCACTTCCAGTTTCCCGGAAATCTTCGCACCCCCTATGATCGCCACGAACGGACGTTTGGGATTTTCAACGGTCTGACCGAGATATTGGATTTCTTTCTCCATGAGGAATCCGGCAACAGAAACAGGAATGAATTTGCAGATCAGCGCCGTTGAACCGTGGGCGCGGTGGGCGGTTCCGAATGCGTCATTCACAAAAACATCGCCGAGTTTTGCGAGTTCTGCTGCAAATCCCTGCATCTTTTTCTTATCTTCGTCGGTCTTGGCCTTCATATCCTCCTCCTTGTGGAAGCGAGTGTTTTCGCAGACCATGACTTCACCGGGGTTCAGTGATTTCGCCATCGCAACGATGTTTTCACCGATACAGTCGGGTGCGAATTTGACTTCCTTGCCAAGAAGTTTGGCGAGGGCGTCGGCTGTGGGTTTCAGGCTGAACTCAGGTTTAACTTCACCGTCGGGACGGCCGAGATGGCTGAGAAGGACAAGTGACGCCCCTTTTTCCAGGACATACTTGATTGTAGGCAGAGCGGCTTGGATTCTTGTATCGTCTTTGATTTTCCCCTCTTTTACCGGGACATTGAAGTCGACGCGCATTACCACTCGTTTTCCTTTGAGTTCCACGTCGCGGACTGTTTTCTTGTTGAGACCCATAAACCCCTCCATTTGAATAAAATTTAATGATAATTTAGTCGATGTGCCAAACGGGTGAAAAAATACATCATACCGGATATTTTCCAAGCCGGACGGATAAAATTACAGCGATAAAGGACGGATGAATTGTTTTTTTGAAACGGAGCAGTACTTTTCAAGGCTTATTGTTAAATATTCGGAAGATGGCAAGTCTGCTTTCCCTGTTTATTTTCCGAACTGGAATAACGGGCTGGAAAGCCCGTCTCACTTAAAGGAAAACTTATGAAAATGTTGGATTTCGTTAAGAAGAAGAGGATACTTTTATCGCGTGTCATTGTTGTTGTGATAACCGCTATTTTCCTGTTCACCGATCATTCGTGGCAGAATAAACAGCCATATCATTTCCTCTTATTCCAGTCTTTGGGAGGTCTCCTGGTGGGGATTTGCATTCTTGGACGTCTCTGGTCTGCCTTATACATTGCAGGCAACAAGACAAAAAACCTTATTTGCGAAGGCCCTTATTCCATGGTCCGCAATCCATTGTACTTCTTCAGTTTCCTGGGTGCCATAGGGCTGGGCCTTGCCACCGAGAATCTCCTGATCATTGGACTGATCGTCATACTTTTCATTATTTATTATCCTTTTGTGATCATCGGGGAGGAGAAAAAGCTGATTGAAGTGCATGGGGAGGAGTTTTTGAACTATATGAAACATGTGCCCAGGTTTATTCCAAACCCTTTCAAGCTGAAAGAACCTGAATTTTACAGCGTGAATGTCAAGAAATACAAAATAGCATTCGTTGACGCCATGGGTTTCTTCTCAATCTACATATGTATCCAGATTGTAAATCTTCTGCATGCTGAACATATGTTGCTGCCGGTAAAATTCTATATCCCGTAATGCTTTTTCCGATTGAGTAGCTTGGGCTTTCCAACCGGTCTACTATACGTATATTTCCTGTATAAACATATTCATATTATCCCCTGCCAGTTTATCTGGCAGGAATAAAAGATTGACAGCTATTTTATCCGTCCACACCTCCTCCCCTTGCATCCGGCGGTGTCACCGCCGGATGCAAGGGGAGGGGATTGTTCTCCTGCGTTAGCCTGAACAATCTCCTGCTCCTGCCAGATAAACTGGCAGGGGGCCGGATTAACAATTACACTTCCAGTGCGACTCAAATGCGTATAGTAGATAGGCTTTCCAGCCAGAGTTACTTTTGTCCAAACTCCCCCACGCAAAAAAAAAACGGCAGGAATTTCTTCCTGCCGTTTATGATTTAAATATCAGGCCAGATTATTTCTTCTTGGCCATGAATTTGATGAGGTCGACAACTCTGTTGGAATAACCCCACTCATTGTCATACCAGGAAACGACCTTGAAGAATCTCTTCTCGCCCTTGAGATTATTCTCAAGTGTGGCTTTGGAATCAAAGATCGATGAACGGGCATCGTGAATGAAGTCGGTGGAAACAAGTTCCTCATTGGCATATCCGAGAATGTCCTTGAGATATGTCTCGGAAGCCTTCTTCATGAGAGCGGCGATTTCCTCGATGCTGGTGTCACGGGCCGCCGTGAAGGTGAGGTCGACAACTGAAACGTCAGGTGTCGGAACTCGGAAAGCCATGCCGGTGAGTTTTCCCTTTGTCGAAGGAAGAACTTCGCCTACTGCTTTTGCCGCACCGGTTGATGAGGGAATTATGTTGCAGGCAGCCGCACGTCCGCCTCTCCAGTCCTTCTTGGACGGGCCGTCAACGGTCTTCTGCGTCGCAGTATATGCGTGAATGGTTGTCATGAGGCCTTTTTCAATGCCGATGCCTTCTTTCAGGAGGACATGGACAACCGGAGCCAGGCAGTTTGTCGTGCAGGATGCGTTTGAAACGATATTGTGCTTTGCGGCATCATATTCGTTTTCATTTACGCCCATTACGATTGTCTTGACTTCGCCTTTTCCGGGAGCTGAAAGGATGACTTTCTTCGCCCCTGCGGCGAGATGCCCTTTGGCTTTCTCTGAATCTGTGAAAAGGCCTGTGGATTCAAGAACGTATTCCACCCCGAGTTCCTTCCAGGGGAGCTGGTCAGGAGTTTTGGTGGCCATAACACATTTGATTTTGTGCCCATTGACAATGATTATGTCGTCTTCCTCTTTGGAAGCGTCGCTCTTGCATGTTTCGACCTTGTGCTTGAATTTGCCCTGGACTGAATCGTACTTCATCTGGTAGGCGAAGTATTTTGCGTCAGTTGAAACATCAACAACCGCAACTACGTCAATTTCCTTCCCGAGGAGTCCCTGATCGCAGATCGCCTGGAACGCCATTCTTCCGATTCTTCCGAATCCGTTTATTCCGACTTTTACAGCCATTTCTCTCATCCTTCCTTTAACTTGAAATTACATTGAGTGTTTTTGATAGCAAAAGCGTAATTATATATGTATTGAATTAAAATTCAAAGGATTCTTGAAAAAAATCAGTCTGAATTAATTAATAAATATTTCAACGTTCTTATTCTTTTTCTCAGACTCAATCTTTTCCTGAACAATTAGAGATGATTTCTGTTTCTTCAGACCTTCGACAAGGAACCCTTTGACATCCTTGAAGGGCGTAACGCCGGCATCATTCTTTTCAGTAGTCTTGATTATGTGATATCCGAATTCCGTTTCGACAACATCACTCATTTCGCCGGGCTTGAGGGAGAATGCCGACTTCTCGAATGCCGGCGTCATCTTGCCTCTGTCAAAAATGCCGAGATCTCCACCCTTTTCCTTGCTTGGGCATGCGCTGTTCTCGGTTGCGAGTTTCGCAAAGTCATCCCCCTTTTTCAGCTTGGCAAGAATATCCTGCGCCTTTTTGAGGGCCTTCTGTTTCAGTTCATCAGACGCCTTCTTTTTCTGTTCGTCCGTCATGGCCTTTGCCTTCTCGGGATCTAATTCGTCGACTTTTATGAGTATATGAGAGGCGCGGACAGTTTCAGGTTTCTTGAAACGATCCTGGTTTTCATTGTAGAACTTCTCCGCGTCTTCATCGGTAACTTTTATGTCTTTAGTAACTTTGTCCTCAATCCATTTCTGAATTGCAAGGCCGATTGCGATTCTCCCCTTGATCGCTTCGGCGGTCATCCCCTGTTTGGCAAGAGTATCCGCAAGCTGTTCAGGAGGGAGCTGGGCTGTGATTTTCTTGAATTCCTCTTCAGCCTTGACAGGGTCCTGCTTGTATCCATCGGCTTCCGCAAGCTTGAGAAGTAGTTTTGCGGCGATCATGTCATTTACCCTTTTCTTGACCTCGGTTTTCCACATTTCTGCCGGGATTGTGCTGAGCTGCCCGTTTTCCTTCATCATTGAGATGACAGGCTTGAATTCGCCGACTATATCGGCCTTCGTGATTTTATCATCGCCTATTTTGGCGACAAGATCGGGAAGAAATGCGAGCGGGTCGGCATTTACATCTTCGGCAACAGCTTTTGTCACGGCCTTATTGACAGATGCCGCAGGTTTTGATGCAGGTGCTTTTGCGGGGGCAGCCTTGGCCGGGACGATTGCAGAAGTTGCAGCCGGAGCTGTTTTCTCATCTGCGCCTAACCCGCTATATGAGGAACAGAGGATCAATAACACGGACATAAGACACAATTCATTTTTCATTATTTCCTACCTTTTTTTGAAATTTAGAATTCATTGAAAATTTAACAGGTTAAGACAGCCTGATAAATGGTTTTGTTCCGTCGAAGACCGAATTACAGGGAAAATAAATCTTTAAATTATACGGTTGCATAATTACAGGCGTGCAGTTTATCCGGGAAAAGTGCCCTGCCGTTTTCAAGCGACGTCATTGTTCTCTGTAAGGGTCAGTTCTTCACCTATGCGGACCAATCTGGCGCTGTTGAACAATACCATCATTGTGCTTACTGTGTGAAGGACGGCTGCTATGATCGGAGGAAGCATCCCGAATACGGAAAGGCTTATCCCCCCCACTATGAATACAAACCCAATCAGCAGATTCTGATTGATTATTTTACTTGACTGTCTTGAAAGCACTATGAGAAGGGGAATTCTGCGAAGATCGTTTGTCATCAGGGCGATAGATGCGCTGTTGATTGCAATGTCGCTTCCAATGGCTCCCATGGCAATTCCGAGATCGCCTGCGGCAAGGGCGGGAGCGTCGTTTATCCCGTCCCCGACGACTGCTACAGTATAACTGTGTTTCACTTCTTTTACGTATTCCACTTTGTCGTCGGGAAGACATTCGGACCTGACATTCTCAATGCCAATCTCTTTGGATACAAGGTCCGCAACTGATTTGCGGTCGCCAGTAACCATGGAGCAGTGTTTGACCCCGACATCCTTGAGAGACTGTATGGTTTCGGCAACTCCTTTTCGCACAGTGTCCCTGAACCCAATCCAGCCGAGTGCTTTTCCGTCAAGGGAGACATAAACAATGCTCATCGCCCCGCCTGCGCTTTCATCAGGAATCTCAAGCGATGTAAGGTCTATGTACTGAGACTTAAGCCAATCAGCTCTTCCGATTATCGCCTTTTTACCGTTTAGTACGGCTTCTACGCCTTTTCCATGAACCTCCCCGAAGTTGTCGGCTTCGGTGAGAGAGAGCTGGGCATCCTTCGCAAGTTTCTGAAGAGCTATTGCCGTCGGGTGATTGCTGTGGCTTTCAAGTGAAGCTGCAACCTGCAGAAGGTCGGCAGGCTCAACTTCAGGGGCAGGGGCGAGGCGTGCAACTGAAAGAGTGCCCTCGGTCAGTGTTCCTGTCTTATCAAATATGACAGCCTTTACTTTGGAGGCAAGTTCCAGGTAGGATACGTTTTTTATCAGTATGCCAAGTCGGGCTGCGGCGGCAAGCGCGGCTATGACTGCCGAGGGAGCTCCAAGGACAAGTGCGCAAGGGCAAGATGCAACCAGGACGGAAATGACGTTTCTCATGTCGCCGCCCGAGAACCACCACGTCAGACCTGCAATCATGAGAATGGTCGGAGTATAATAACCGGCATAACGGTCGATTACCCTGACTATAGGGGGTTTGCTTGTCTCAGCCGCAAGAATCATTTCCTTTACTTTTCCAAGGGTAGTGTCTTTCCCGACCTTGGTCACTTTGACGTCAATAACACCGGTCAGGTTCTGTGTTCCTGCAAAAACGTCATCGCCCATGTCTTTGTCTACCGGGAGGGATTCACCTGTTATGGATGCCTGGTTGACAGTGCTTG
The DNA here is from genome assembly GCA_041662825.1 of Victivallales bacterium. Lineage (GTDB taxonomy): Bacteria > Verrucomicrobiota > Lentisphaeria > Victivallales > GWF2-50-93 > GWF2-50-93. Next base: position 7,030 of record JBAZRS010000146.1, read on the forward strand.
AGCCCTTGGAAATTGTCCCGTCGACCGGGAAATTCTCCCCGGGTCGGATGCGGATAATGTCCTCGGTTGAGAGTGAAAGTACATCCACATCGATTTCATTCCCCTCCACTATTTTCCTGGCGGATCTTGGAGTCAGTTTGATTAGCTCCTCTATCGAACGCTGGGCTCCGCTGGCTGTACGGGTTTCAATTATGATTGCAATGAGAAGAAAGAAGGAAATAATGCCCGCTGTCCTGAAATCGCTTCCCGCGAGTGCGGCGAGTACTGCAAGAGCCACAAGTTCATTCATGTAGACCTTGCCTTTTGCAAGATCCTTGTATGCGACGATAAAAATAGGCAGGGCTAAAATTACAGCTCCGAAAATGGCGCTGAGCTCAGCCGTGAAAACCTGATCAGGCTGCACCCATTTCAGAATATATGAATTGAACGTGAAAAAACCGCCGACAAGGGCAAAGCTGAGGCGTCCCAAGCTGCGGTTATGACCCGTTCCACCTGTTTCGTGTTCATGATCATGATATCCGCCGCAGCCGCAAATCTCACTGTGGGCGTCAAAAACCTTTTTCTCAGCGGTTATGTCAGGCATGTTTTACTGGTCCTTCTGCTTCTTTTCATTTTTCTGGTACTTGGGTTCAGGATTAAGCATTATCCTGACCTCATGGCTGCCGTCCGTGCTTTCCGGGAGAATATACTTTTCCTTGACATTCTCAAGCAGTTTCGATATGGTGTCCGAATAAAGGGAGATGAGCATTGTCTTGGGGTTCTTTTTATATTCCTCGAGGATTTTCTTGAAGTAAATCTGTTCAGATTCAATATTGGCGACAATCTCGGTCCTGTAAACTTTCGCATCTGCTATGATTCTTGAAGCATCTGACTCCGCCTCCCCTTCAACAGTCACGGCATAGGCGCGGGCGTTCTGCTTTTCAGTTGCGCTCTGCTGTTCAGCCTCAATGACTTCCTGGAATGCCGGCACGGTATTTAACGGTGCGGTTTTGCTCTTGAGGTTGACGTTTTCAATTTTCACTCCGATATCCCATTTGTCTTCAATCGATTTTTCCAAGGCCTTCTTAACAGCGTCCATGTAGTCAAAAGATTTCTTGTAAAGTGCGGAGTCAACCTTCTGCCCTGCGGTAATTTTTATGACTTCATCTTCAAGAAGCGACTGGATAAGGGTTCTCGGACCGCGTGTTCCGATGATTTTTCCGGTTTCAAGATTGTAAAGCATCTCATCCTGACGTACGGGATCGGAGGGGCATACGCATTTCAGGTAATATTTCATGGGGTCGACAATTGAGTAAATAAGTTCCCATTCCGTGTGAATAATATTCGCATCCCCCGTTAAAAGATAACCGTCTTTCCCTGGAGCAAGGGTGTTGGCGCCGGCCGGGGCTTCATTTTTTATCGCCTTTACATCGGCTTTGTGCCAGTAGGTTGATAATGTGATCGTCTGTTTGCTCACGGGGATCCTGACAATCTTGCTTACAGGATAAGGAAACGTCCAGTGCCATCCTTCCTTATACAGATTGTCAACTTTTCCGAAATGCTCGACAATAATGTTTTCCTGCGGGTTTACAGTGAAATATCCCCCGAAGGTGAAATACCAGATTATCATAAGTGCAATTGTGCACGAGAGGATTACAAAAGAGATATGAAGACCTTTTGTCAGCGCATTTATACCGGCGCTGAAATGACTTTCGCTATCATTTTCATCATGGTTGTGTTTATCAGATTCCAGCATAATCCATATTACCTGAGATATTATTTTTTCTTTTCTTTATTTTCTTCAACGTTGAGATTCTGGTCAAGTTTCAGCAAGTCGAAGGGCGCATAATTGGTATTTAAAATAAGTGTTGTCTTGCTCGGGAGTATCTTGCGCATAGATTCAAGTTTCCTCAGGAATGCCGCAAGTTCGGGCTCCTCCTTGAATACTGCATAGAATGTGGCTGCCTTCGCATCACCTTCAGCTTTTATCTGTTTCGCCTCCGCTTCGGCTTTTGCAAGTTTCAATTTGCGGTCGTTGTCGGCCTGGTTCCTCATCGTCTGAGCTTCCCTCTTGCCGTCGGCGCGATACTGTTCGGCGACAACATTTCGTTCAGCTTTCATGCGATTGAAAACATTTTCAGTGTTCTTTTCAGGAAGTCCGAGAGTTTTTATGCCTACATATTCGACCGATATCCCGTATTGCCCGAGAACTACGGGGGCAATGGATTTTTTCATTTCCTGTTCTATGGCGTCAAGTTTCATTTTTGAAGGATCAGTGCTGACAAGTTCATCAAACTTGTATTTTCCCAGAACTCCGGTTTTAACGGTCCTCATCTGGCTGTTGATTTTGTCCTCCGCCTGCGGGATTCCCCCCAGGCTCCTGAAAAGTTTTTCGGGATCGGCGACTTTGTAAACAACAAATATCGCGGCGATTATGGGCTGGCCGTCGGCCGTATTGGTCTCCTCGATCTTGCCGGTGCTGCCGTCAAAGCAGTGATATCTGTTGTCAAACCTGTGTATTTGCTGGACAGGATATGGCCAGCAGAAGTGAAGCCCTGCATCCTTCACTCCGGAAATTTTCCCGAAAGTTGTGACAACAACTGTTTCCGTGGACTTGACCTGGAACGTGAAAATTGCAAGAAGAAAAACTATGGAGACAATAAGCCCGAGAAGAAGGGTGGGCCAGTGTTTGAACATCATATTTGAATCATTTTTTTCAGACATTATAATTTTCCTCCAAATTACATTATTTCTGTTGTTCGCCTGTTTCACCAAGGCCGGCGTCTATTAAATCAAGACGCGCCTTTTCCTCAAAATTGAATATATAAACGTTTTTGGTGTCAGAATCGCCTATTACAATTTTCCGTATCTCATTGCAATCCTTCTCAAAGAAATCCAAATAAGTTCTCAGCTTGTACATTTCAGGCATTATCCTGTAGGCGATAAGCTGTTTTTTGAAACGCATCACCTCGGCTTCCGAGAGCCTGATGGAATTGTCCCTTGACGTTTCAGCATCGGCTATGATTTTGGACGCTTCCGCTTCGGCATATGGCAGAATTTTATTCTCATAGGCTTTGGCATTGAGTATCATGGCCTCTTTTTCCTGTCTGGCGCTTGCGACTTCCTCAAATGCGGGCGCAACGGTGTCTACCGGAGGATGAACATCATGGAGATTGAGTGAGACTATTTCAATGCCCAGTTTCAAATCGTCGGAAGATTTCTGTATCCTCTTGGTCAGTATGGAAACGGTCTTGCCCCTTTCAATTGACATAAGCTTGAGAATATCTACGCTAGCCAGATATTTGCTGATTTCCCTTTCAGAAACGGATTTAAGGAAAAGCGGGATATCATAATTCCGGAAGGCGAAATCAAGCACTTGATCCTCCTTCGCCCTGTATTGCACTGTGAATGTCGCCGACATGTATGACACGGGGTTTTCCTTGTCGGTCGGTTTT
>JBAZRS010000147.1:0-1262 GCA_041662825.1 Victivallales bacterium
CGGATGCGGCCTCAACGACCGTGCCATATCCAGCGGCATTCTCACGAAATTTGAAATGCGGCGGGCCGTCCGGCGCATTCCAAATCTCCCATGCCAGGATTTGATTGCGATAACGCTGTGAAAGCATTCCCAGAAAATATTTATATGCCGTCATGTCGGCCGGAATGCATTTTTTCACCTGTTCAAGCGGAACCCAGCCGGGCCAGCCGGTGACGCAGCACAGGACTTTGAGCTTGGACGCGGCTGCCGCATCCATCATCCTGTCAACGACCTCCCACGAAAACACTCCCTTCTTCGGCTCAATGCTTCCCCAGTCAACTACAATCCGGCACCAGGTCGCGCCTGTTGCCCTTGCATCCGGCTGTGTAAAGGCGGAATGATGAACGCCGAGAATGAAAGCGTCTTTTTTAGAAGCTTCCTCGGCCACTGGAAGAGTAATGCCAATTGGGAATTCCTTTTCCAGAACAGTTTTCCCTTTAGCATCCTGGACTGAGAAGGTGGCGGAATAAAGACCGCAGCGATCCGCGGTGAATGAAAAATCTGAAGATGGGGCGGCCGCCCCGTCCTTGGACTTAAATGGAATTTGCTTGCTATAAATCGCCTTTCCGGTTTCCTTCGATTTTACAGTCAGTGTCGCCGAACTCATGCCTGCCAGCAACGGCGATTTCGGCATTCTGACAGATGCGTCAACAGGTTTTCCAAGCGGAAAATAACCGCCGCTGCCGAGAGGGAACTGAAATTCGATCTTGTCCATGGAATCACGCAACGCAATCTCATTTTTACGCCACTCCAGCTGTGCGGCTTCCGTTTCGGCAGGCTTGAATTTTTTGAAATGCCCGCCGATTTCCTCAGGGCTCAAGACGCGGTTGTAGATGACCATCTCGTCGATGTCAAAACGCAGTCCCCCCTCCCTGCCCGCCAAATGTCCCCCGATGGCAAGGCCGCCGATATCATTTTCAATTTCCTTTGGTTTCTGAGAGGGGATAAATGGTCCGGCGCATGGTTTTGAGGAAACCTTGTCATCAACATGCAGCCGGATATCTTTCCCGTCCCAGACGACTGCAATGAAATGCCATGATCCGAACGGCAGATACTGGATTCGCGTGCTGACAGTGCCATTAGGTATGCCGAAAACGAATGCGACGTTACCTTCCGGGCACCAATGCTGGCGCTCGGCGGTAATCCTCCAGCCGGATCCCCATCCGATCCCGACGCCGAACAAATCGCCCCCGACCCATTCCCTTTCCCCGACCTCTTCCACT
>JBAZRS010000147.1:1272-10438 GCA_041662825.1 Victivallales bacterium
CTTACCCACGCCTCAACCGTGAAATTCCCGTCGGGAGTCCCATAAAACATGGAACGGCAGATCTGGCGTTCGGCAAGGCCGCAATCCAACGCCTTCTTCCATGGCCAGCGACCGGAAGTCCATTTTGGACATTCGGCAGATTCAGGAGCAAGTGAATGCGGGAATCCGCGATAAAGTCCGTATGGAGAATAAACCGGAAGGACCAGTGCGCCCTCCTTGTTTCCTGCGAAATTCGCAACTACAGATCCGGCGCCTTCTTCAAATGCATAGAGGCGGACCACGGATTTATCGGCGGAAAGCTTTTTTATTTGGCTGCGCCAGGCATCCTGTATTTCATCGGCTCCGCACTGTAATATTCCGAAAAACATCAGAGATGCGGCCGAGATTCCCCGCAAGGCAGATTTGTGAAAATTGAGTTCCATTATTTCCCTTTCGATGTTGGTTCAAGTTCGTAGCGACCCCAGGCGTCAGAGTTGCGATTGTTATCGAAGGTTCCATGCAGTGCCATCGCCGCTTTGCGCAGCAGTTTCGACTCCAGACTGTCGGTGTCGTCCAGCATGAAATCCATGCGGAACTGGCTGCCGCCCTGAACCTGGAACGCGCTTTTCGCGTTTGGCGTGACTTTGCCCTCGAGTAAATAGCCGTCTGCAGTTTTGCGACCCACGCATTGGACGTCCACCTGGTTGCGGCCATCCAGGCCGTACCACAGTTTGCACGGGGTGGCGGCATCACCAGTCCGGGGGATGACTATAACCTGATCCATACCGTCGGAGAGCACGGCGCCCTGTTTACTGCGTTCCCGGCTGTCGAAGAAAAATTCCAGGCAGTCATATCTCCACGCCTCGCCCACCTTATCCTCCGGGGCGGGAAGGAAAATGTCGTCCCTGACCTTCAGGAGGAAATAAATTCCGTCGCCCTTCCTCCAGGCGGTCTTGACGGTGAATGAGAGGTCGTCCTTGCCACGCCACTGGGGAAGCCAAATCTCGGCGGTGTTCGGCTTGCCATGCACCACGCTGTCAGCGTCGTCGCAGGACAGAACCGGGATGTCCTTCCACTTCGTCTCGTCGCCATCGAGCTGGATCGTCGTCTTGAGCTGCGGGATCATCTGGATCACACCGGGGGATTGGAATGACGACTGTGTGGACGAGATCAGCTTCCCGGCAGGGGTGCGTAGCGCGATGGTCAAGGTGTAGCTGCGGCGCTTGAGCGCGTTAGCCCGCAGTTCGACCCCGATCTTCTCGGACTGCCCCGGCGCGAGGTTGACCTCGGTCTTTGAGAGCGTGATCGACGCGCCTGGGATGGCGGCGACGGAGAGTTTGCCAGCCAACGGGGTGGCGAGCTGGTTGGATACCGTCAGTTCCCCTTTGAGCAAATAATCCTCCGGCAACACACCGGGAAGCGTCAATCGGAGCGGAGCCACCGCCTGCAAATCGGCGGGGACTTTGAAAACATAGAGCGGGGCCCTGTCACACTGGATTGAGAGCAACCCGTCGGCGTCCGCCCGGATTGTACCGTAGTTGCCCAACATGTCCATGGTGCGGTACTCGGTGTTAGGGGGTACTTTGAAGTTCTCCGTCGCCGGCTCCATGCCGAAGATGGCGGCTGTGGTCGTGCCATCGGTGCTCTTGACCAGGGCGCATACGCTTTCGGCGGAGGCCAGCGGCAGGCGGTTCACCTCCACCAGGTTGTTCAGCACCTGTCCGGCGATTGCTGTGACCGCGACGCCACGCAGCCCCGGCACTGCGCCGTCATCGCCTGGCCCGCTCATGACAGTGTACATCTTGTAGCCGTCAGCCAGCTTGAGCAGGATGTCGTGGCACTGCAGTGCGGCGGCATCCGCCTCCGGCATGAGGGTGACGAAAAAGGAGAAGCAATCCACGCCTGAATAGTTGCTGCCTCTGAAACCGGCGGCCAAGGCGTCCTTTCCGGTCATCGGGCGGCCGTCGCCGCGGCGCGGCAGCGACATTACGCCGCTTTCAGTGTTCCATAGCGTGAGTTTCTTCCCCGGATGCTTCGCCAGAAGCTTCTTGAGCCGCTGGGTGGCGTTGTCGGGGGAGAGGTAGTCGCGGAGGGGATGTCCGGAATAGGGATGGTATGCGACACCATCCATGTACTGCATGCCGCCGTTTTCCAGGATGCCGGCCAGCACAGAGAGGGAGCCGGGCTCGATGCCGGGCGGGAAGAAGAGGATGCCGGGGAACGCCGGACGGAAAAGCTCGTCGGCGGCCTTGAGGGCGGCGACGTAGGCTTTTGTGTCGCAGGGCTCATGCGGCTCGCTGGTGAACTCCAGACCGAAAATCTTCTTGCCCTTCAAGTCCTGCAGCACCTCGGGGTAAAGGCTTTTGTCCACCCCGAACATGACATAGGCGCGGAAGTTGGGGATGAGCTTGTCATAGTATGTGTACTGTTTCTGGAAACGGGCATCCTGCTTGCCATGCGCAGGCCAGAGGAAGAGGCGGCGCAGGGGGGAGTCGAAATGGAAGAGCTCGGTGTCGTCGGCCCAGCAGGCCATGGGGTTGTTGACGGTCAGTTCCTTAGGCGCAGGCGGTACGATACCAAGGCAATAGCGCTGGCGTTTCAACTGCTTGCCGTCGGAGCCGCGCAGTTCAATATCCAGGTAGAACACACCGCATTCGGGAGGGAGTATGTTCTCGGTCAAGACTTTTCCGGCCTCCAGAGTACGTTCAAGTTTGAGAAGAGGCTTGCCTGACAAGGACTCCAGGGAGAACTGCGCCTTGCATACGCCGAGTTCGGATGGTGCCTCTACAGTAGCCGGGATCGGCTGTTTGATCCGGAAATAACCGCCCGTGTCTTTCGGGATGTCCAGCTTGATTCGGGCGAGCTGTTCACGTTCAGCCGCCTGGGTGCGGCTGGCTGCGAGTTGTTCATCCGGAGTCATGGCTGGTCGTCCAGACTGCTCCTGAGATTTGATCTCCTCCTCCTTCAAGGCGCGCTTGTAGATTGCCAGCTCGTCAATATTGAAGCGACTTATCGTCTCGCCCTCTTTTGGGACGTTGACCCCGACCATCATAAAATGTCCGAAACCAAATCCCATCTCATGGTACGGCCCGACCAGCGGCGTGTCCTTCCAGGTCACCGGGACGATTGTCCCTGCGAAGGGCTTCTCTCCCTTCAGCACCCCGTCCAGGTACAATTTAAGAGCCGCCTTATCGAAAGTTACGGCGAAATAATGCCATGCGCCCGGGGAGAACTTAGCAAAGACCGTTGCTCCGTTAGTCTTCTCGTCAGTAGAGCTCGCGGCGAAACCCAGCTTCTCATTGTCGTAAAAGAGGTTGAAGCCGTGGCTGTATTTGGGGTTTATCATTCTATCCTGGAAGACTGACAGGATATTGCAACGCCCTTTCACCATGTCCACGGGGATGCGGAGCCAGCCGGAAAATGTGCCTCCGTCCGTGAACTCCGCGCCGGTGATGCCGCTGCGGTAAAGACAGGTCGCCTCCCATGGGTATTCAATCTTGTCGATGCCGCTGGCAATCGCCGCCTTCCAGGGCCAGCGGCCGCGGGTCCACTCCGGGGAGAACGTCTCCGGGCTGAACTTCCACGGAAATACCGGATGTCTTCCATAGACGTTGTAGCGCTGGATGGTCAGCGAGCCGAGAGGGCCGCCCGTCACCGCCGTCTGCGAGCCGCCGAGTTTGACATGGTTGGTGATCTCGTCACCCTGCCCCTCCTCGAAGGTGTAAAAGCGGATCAGCGAGCTGTCTTGCTTCAGCGCCTCCTTATATTTCTGGAATTGCGTCTTTTCCTCCGCCTCACCCGCCACCAGCGTGGCAGACAGCGCCAGCGCCATGAGCGCCGTCAAGAACATTTTGCTTTTCATAATTATTTTCTTTCGTTGAGAGTTACCACATCCAACATATAAATCGGCCTACCCGTGACCACGGGAGCCGCACTTTTTCCATACAAGTCGAGGTACCGCGCCCCCGCCACTTTCAACTCCACTGTCCCGCCGGTGCTGAACAGGATGAGCCCCTTCAGGCCGCTGGGATTCTCAAAACGGATAGCAAACACCCCCGCCGGGGCGTCCGAAAGGCGCCCAAGTTTGGCGTCCTTCCCGACCAGGCCGTTGAAGACTGCCAAAGCCAGTCCCTCCTTGCCCGGCAAACCTTCCCTGGCACAACCGTCCGGAACATAGTCTGACGGCCCGGCATCCAAAATAATCCTATCCACACCGGCAGAGAGTTGGAGCGCCAGGTCTTGAACCAGGCAAATCGCGGCGGTCTCCTCGTCCACCGTAGGGATCGGCCAGGTTTTTTGCGGCGGCTCCCCCGGCGCGGACTGCTGGATGCCGCAGGCCGTGTTCCACACCGGCTTCGCAGTCGCATTGGTGATTGCTGCCGACCAGACGTCCTTGACTGGCTCGCTAGAATATTTTCTGGCGGAGAAGATGTCGTACCATGCGGTTGCTTCTTTCTGGAGCCAAGCGGCGTTGGCGAGACCGTCAGAGATGTCAATGCGCCCCGCCAAGATTTTCGCATCAGGTATTTCCTGGCGCAACGTCTCCGCCGCCGCCCGCAGCAGAGGCAGATAGTTTTCGCGGCCGATGTTTTCGTTCGGGTTCTTGGAATTCCAGACCTCGAAGAGTCTCACGTCATCGTAGCGTCCGGCCAAAAGCCGCCAAATCTTGGTGTAGGCGGCCATGTCCTGCGGTAACTTGGCCCAGGCCGGGACACCGGTTAGGCAGAGGATTGTTTCAATCCCCAGCTCCCTGTTCCTCGCCATCACCGAGTCAAGCCGCGCCCAGTCATATTCCTGTTTGTTCGGTTCCAGCTCCCGCCAGCTGACAACCACCCGGCTCAGCATCACGCCCAAGGCGGTGAGCTCCGGTCGTTGCGAGGCCAGCTCCAGGGCCCCCAGCTTGGAGGATTTCACGGCGAAGGGGACAATGGCCAGCGGATAGGTTTTGCGCCTCAATATTTTCCCGTGATCAGCGAGTGCTAGCTCAATTTCCCGCAAGCCTGGCTCCACGAAATTGAGCTCAAACGGCAGTGGATGTCTGACTCCGTCGACCAGCAGCTCGTTCGCTTCGGAGTCTGCGCTGGCCGAGACGGGTATCTTCTGTCCAACCTGGAAATAACCGTAGCTGTCATGGGGAATTTGCAACTTGAGCCCCGCCAAACTTTCCTCCCGCCCCGCCGGTAACCCCTGGGCTGGAATCCCTTTCAAGTAATGTTCCTTGACGGTGGCGGCAGATAACTGGTCATCGTGAACCGTGAGCTGGTCGAGTTTGAAGTCCAGTTGCGCTTCGCCGCCAACTACGAGTTCGCCGCCGGGAATGTCGCCGGACTTGGAGAAATCAATAGCGGCATCCTTCTTGCCGACGAGTTCCCCGTCAACATACAGGGCGATGGCCTTGCCGTCATAGCTCACTACTAGCTGGTGCCATTTGCCAGGGGAGAACTCGCTGAACGGGATATGGTCATTGTACCAGTGCAGACCGAGCCAGCCATTGGGCGCCCAACGGCTGGTCGTGTTAACTCGGAAGCCATGCTTGAAAAAGTTCGCCCCGCCGGACAGTATCATGCCGCCGTAGTGACGGATCTCCTCGCCCGGTTTCCGTCCGCCGTAAAGCCACACCCAAGTCTCGACGGCGAATGGCTTGCCAGTCTGGAAGAGGCATCCGGCGAACCGGAGCGGGAGCCCGGCATTCCCCAGGCGCAGTGCATCGAGATCGCCGTTGCGCCCCATGGCCGGGACGGCATAAAGTTTACCCCGTTCCGGCATGGCGCTGGAACTGCGCAGGCGGCCATATACGGTCAAGGTGTCAACCAAGGCTGGCGGCTTGGTCGCAGCCTTGTCCGGAACGACACCGTCCCGTTGCCGAACGAAATCCAAATTGGCCAGTTCCGCCGCCTCCGCCGCGAAGGTCGCGGCGACCAGAACCGTCAGAATTATGATGGTGAGTCTCATTATTTCCCCTTTGCGGCAGGTTCAAGTTGATATAGCCCCCATGAGCTCGAATCGACATAGTTGTTGAAGATGCCGTGCAGTGCCATTGCGGCCTTGCGCTTCTGATCCGGCTTGTCTGTGTCGTCAATTATGAAATCCATGCAGAACTGGTCGCCGGGCAGCAACTTCACGGCGGAGCCGGGTTTGGGCGTAATCTTGCCTTCCATCAGGTAGCCGTCCGATGTTTTGCGTCCGACGAAGACGACGTCAACCATGGCGCTGTCCTTCTTGGCGTACCATAAGTCGCAGGGTTCTGTTTTTTCCGTCGCCTTCGGTATCACGATCACCTGATCGGCCCCCTGGCTGACCGGGCCGCTCCGTTTGCCGTAGGGGCGTCCGTCGAAGAAGAACTCCAGACAGTCCCAGGTGAACGCCAGACCACGGTCCTCCGGGGCGGCGGGCATGACGCGGTCGTCCTTGACCTTGAGCAGCAGATATATTCCGTCCTTCTCGCGCCAGGCGCACTTCACTGAGAAGGAAAGGTCGTCAGGACCGAGCCAGTGCGGCAGCCAGATCAATGCCAGGTTGGGCTTGCCGTGGACAACGTCCTCCTCGCTCCGTACAGCCTGCTCCTGCACATTCTTCCATTCCGATTCATCCCCATCCAGTTTGACCGGCTCCAAGAGCTGGGACACCTTGATTACCACACCCTCGGAAGCGAATGCGAAAGATCCGGATGCGATGAGCCGATCGCCGTCCTTGAGCTGGCAGTCTATGCGGTACTCCTTGCGTTTCAGACGCTCAGCCACAAGTTTGAAAGGTATCTCCACGCTCTTGCCCGGGGCAAGATCTACGCGGCTTGACTCGATGCTGAGTGTTGCACCCTCCAGCGGAAGCATGGACAAGTTACCACGGATAGCCTCCTTGAAAGGATTTGCAACCGTGAGTTTTCCGGCAAGGATTCCGTTGTCCGGCAACGTGGCCGGAGCAGATAATTTGAGGATGACGGCCTCCTTAAATTCTGGCGGAATGTCGAAAATGTAGACAGGCTTTTCCCCGAGGGTAAGACGCAGTAAGCCGTTTTGGTCGGTTTTAAAGGTCAGCGGATTTCCTAGCACGTCCATTCCCTGATATTCTTTGCCTGGGGCGCAGATAAAATGAAGGGTCGGCGTACGGTCGGAGAAGAGTGAGGCTGTACGGCGGCCGTCCTTGGCGGTGACGATGACGCAGGCGTCATCGAGGGAGGCCAGAGGCAGTTCCTCCGCTTTGGCAATGGGGTTGAGCACTGTGGAAAGCGCGGCCAAGCCGACTCCCGTCAGGTTGGGGATGCCGCTGCTGTTGGTCTCGGGAATACCTGGGATGCTGGGTCCGTGGCATTGGGCGTATTTCCGGAAACCGGCAGCCAGCCCTAGCAGGACTTGCTGCTGCAGACGTGCCGGCGCCACATCTTCCTGGAGAGTTGGAACAGAAGTCGTTATCGCCTGTATTCCCTTGTTAGAGGCGCTGCAGTCGAAGCCGACTCGTCTTGCCTCGTCCCAGGTCATGGGCCTTGTTCCGACCCTTGGGAGATTGAGGAAACAGCTCTCGGTGTTCCACATGGGCATCTCTTTGCCGGCGAACTCCAGGGAAATCCGCTTCAGTTCCCCCGCCGCCTTTGTGACGCGGTGTCCCTGGATTGGAAACGCCTGGTAGTCATGGAAACTGAGTACGTCAAAATACTTCCATGCCCCCTGTTTCATCAGCTCCTTGACATAGGGCATGCCGGAAGGACAGGCATTGGGCGCCACGATGAGGGCTTTTGGTGTCTTCTCCCTCATTATCGGATGGCAGATTTTGAGGAATTTCAAATAGTCGTCCGTAGACACGTTGTTGGCATCAGGCTCGCAGCAGAGATTCCAGGCGTAAACACTGTCCTTGAATTTCTCGACGCTCTCCAAGACCATGTCCCTGGTCTTTTTCTCATCCATTACACGTTTGCTGTCGTAGACCGGCCACAGGGTGATGTAGTAGGTCGGGAACGGAGGGGTGCCGGCCTTAGATGCAGGTGCATCTTGAGTGTGGGACACACCCACTGACACGAAAGGCATGCCGTAGTCCCAAGGCTCGGGAAAGCACCAGCGCATCAAAGGATTGTCGGGGGAGTAATTCTCCCTTGGGACCAATGGTCTTGTAACTCCGATGCAATATGGTTCAGGAAGCCGTTTCAGGAGCTTGCCGCTGGCGTCCTTGAACCTGGCTTCCAGGAAATAAACGCCGTTAAGACTTGGCCGCAACTTGGTCTCCCAAACAGCGTCATTGGCGCCCAGTGTGAGAACTTTGCTCTCCTTCCAGACCTGCCTGCCGTCCAAGTCGTCCAGTGTGAGATCCACGGTGCAGGAGCTTCCATCAACAGAGCCCTTTGGGATACTGACGGTGACAGGAATATCCTTGCCAATCGGGAAGTAGCCCCAAGTCTCCTTTGGCACTTTGACAGTGATCTTTGCCAAGCGTTCAGTCTTTTCTCTCAACTTCCGAAAGGCTGACAACTGTTCCTGATCGTTGGCGGCGGGCTTGCCGGAAAGATAACGCTTTTCCACTTCGGCGTCTGTAAGCATCCCTTTGAAGATCGCCATTTCGTCGATGTCGAAACGACCTTCCCCCGACGGCGGCGCAGTCCTCCTGCCGCCAATAGAAAGAAATCCGCTGCTGCCATTCCAGATCGTTTCCAGGAACGGAATCTTAGTTTTCTCCGGTACGACATAGGGGCCGTCGAACGGGGTTTCAGCCGCCATTTTGCCGTCGACGAAGATCTTGATCTTGCCACCGCCGAAACCGCAGACAACCTGGTGCCAGACGCCCTCGGAGATTGGGGCGGACACAGTTTTGCCTCCCAGTGTAGAACCTTCCGAAGGCGAGCCAACATGGAAATCAACCTTTCCCCACGCATAATAAAGTTTCAGACCGTTTCTGAAAGGGTACTCATCACCGATGGTGTAAATGAAACATCCCGGGTTTTTCGGGGTCATCTCATGAATCCTGATCCAGGTTTCAATGCTGAAACTGTCAAGATCCTTGCCGGAGAACCCGGAGCGGAAGACGCAGTGTGGAGTCAAACCGCTGATCAGTCCATTGGTCAAGGCGCTTTTCCAAGGCCAGCGCCCCTCTGTCCATTCTGGCGGCGGAGCATTCCTGTCTTTAGGCCAGTTCTCCAGGCGTTCCATGCCGTAAGGACTGTTGTTCCGCAGGATATAGAGGGATCCTTGCGGACCGCCGGACA
>JBAZRS010000148.1:0-10320 GCA_041662825.1 Victivallales bacterium
CATGCGTGTCTGCCATTTCACCACCCGAGCATTAAAACGAAATAAATTCGGACGGGTAACTTAATATCCCATAATGCTAATGCAAACTAATTTTTATAAATTTCCCTTTTTTCTCTTTCGTCCCGGTAAAGAAATTTTTCCGCATGAGGAAAAATTAAACCTGAACAAATTACGACTCCATCAAATCCACAGTGGCTTCTTTGACAATCTCGTCAATTGCCTGTTCCTGCTCTTTGGTGAGGACAGGAATGCTTTCTTCGCTCAGCAGTTCACGGGCCTTCTCCAGCGCCATCTTCTCAAACCTGTCTCTGTCCAGGCTGCCTGCGGCCCCCCACGGTCGGACGTCGAAAAACGGCGATAGCAACAGCTCATCTTTGAAATGTTCCGCGGTATGAATGGAATTTATTGTGTTGCCGTTTATTCCGGTGTCCCCTATGAGATCAAGCGCAAGAGTTTCTTCGCTGACTTCGATTCCACGGACACAACGCCTGACATAACGGGCGATTTCATTGTCTATAACCAGTGGGGAATTTGAAAATCGGAAATTGGCAATCGGCATTCGGCAATTAACCAGTGAGGTTATGGATGAGATCGGTGTCTCAATGCGCGACCGCATTGTCGCCGCATATCCCGTAGCCGTAAACGTTGAACATTTTCACCGGATCGCAATTGTCGTTGGTGCCCAGATATTCATGGGCAAAGAATTTCCTGTTGAATTCGTACAGGGTTCTGGCCTTGACGCCTTCCTCTGTTATTCCCGACAAAACACTTCCTGCAATTGTCTGTGCTGAGAAGAAGTCCGGATGCCCTTCAGCCGTAATCCACGGATTTTTCACGGTGTTCGAACCTTTGTTCTCTATGGAAACAGACTCGTTGTTGAAGAAGTTCTGAACCCACGGGAAGAAACAGCCCGGCGGATCGGAATACATTTTTCCGCAGCTTTTTCCGTTCACGGCCACTTCTAACTTGTAAGGCGTTTCGGCTGGAAGCACTCCCTTCTTCTTAATCTCAAAATCCTGATTGCGGACTTCGCGATTCTCGTCGGCCATGCAGGCAAGCGAGAGAATCAAAATCATAGAAAACAAAAATTTTGTAGCTTCAATAATTTTCATGGCACGATCTTTGTGTCCTCTTCCTTGATGAAAATCTTATCCAGTTTATTTTCCGGAGGATTTCCGGAGCCAATCCATTCTGTTATGAAATTTGCACAGATTTCAGCCCTTTCACTCTGGGGCTGGCGGATTTGCATGACAGGCCTGAATTCTATTGGCAGGCGATAGTCATCTATTACAAGCATTCTGCCGGTGCTGATTTTTTTCCGTTCAATGAGCTTTTTGGCGCATTCGCTGCCGGACGGGCAGAACAGCGTGTCTGTCCTCTTGAATATCTTGGAATCCCAATCCAATGGCATGTAATCATGATGGTCAACTATTAACTGGAGTGATTCCTCCTTCATTCCCAGGACAACTTTATCTTTAAATCCCCTGCTGATGGAGTATTCGTTCAGTTTCAGTTCAACTGAATTCCAATTGATGTCGCAGTTGTGCAGTTTTTCGCCGTTCGTATTGCCGAGGATCGCATACGGGGCCGTGGTCTTTTTCAGCAGGCTGAAAAGTTCACGATTATGTCCGCTGATGAAATTTGTAATGACCCCGCTGACAAGTTTCCCTTCGAGCATGGATTCAATCCTCTTTACCTGCTCCGCTTCATCGGAGTAAGGCACGAAAACCATCTCGTATCCGGATTTGTGGAGGGCGAAGGCCGCCGCAGTCAGAGTGTCGTGAAGATAGAAATTGACAGGCAGGGCGTATTCTGAACTGCCGTGATGGAGGAAGACGGCGACAAACGGGGATTTTCCGGACGCTACCGCGCTTGCGAGCCTGTTCAGCCGGTAATTCATTTTCTTTGCGGTCGCCAGAACCTTCTCGCGCAGCTCCTGCGAATATCGCACGCTGCCCTTCTTGTTCCTCAGGGCTGCCGAGGCGACCGTCGGGCTGATCCCGCAGGCTTCGGCAATATCGTTGATGGTGATATTCTTCCTCATGCACCCCCCAATATGATTCAGCGGTGAATCAATTATACGATATTTTTTTTCAAATGTCAATACTGCTGCAAAAAAATATAAAGAATATTTCTCCCTTTGCGCATTCTGCGTCTTGATCTCAGCGTTCTCTGCGGTAAAGGCATTGAATCCTAACCGCAAAGCGCGCAGAGATCTAATTTTTCTTATTTTCGTTCTTCGCGCCTGATCGGTGTTTTCTTAGGTTAAACATGGTTATCACTGAATCTGCAATTATTTTTTGATTTTTCCATGTTATATTCCTTGCATAACTCTTTGATTTGCACCAATCCAATAATCGACGGCAGTGTAGTTTGATGTTCAATATCAGGGAAAAAACCATGAAAAAACTGTCATCTCAATTAAAAACCAATAAAAAATCTCTCTGCTTTTTCAGGGAATTTACTATCAGAATATGAGCACACACGCCATCAAACAGCAGCGCTTCGCAGCTGAGCCGTGGCGCGTGACCGAAGCCATGTTCGCTCCAGACGACTACCGCCTTATCGAGGGCATCTTCGCGCAGGCCAACGGCTATATGGGCCAGCGCGCCTCTTTCGAGGAGGGTCTGGCCGGGGCTGAAACTTTACGTGGCACCTACGTGGCAGGCGTCTTCGACGCCTATTCCAACACCTCCATGATCCGGCTCAAGGGGCGCCCTACAGAGCCGCGCCAGATGGTCAACCTCCCCGACCCGCTTGGCCTCGTAATCGAGATCGACGGCACCCCTCTTGACCTCAGCGCCTGCACGGTCGAGAGCTATTGCCGCACGCTCCACCTGGACTGCGGCCTACTCACGCGCGACGTCTTGCTCAGAACGCCTGCCGGGAGGCGTCTCAACCTCTCCTTTTGCCGTTTCCTCAGTCGCCAGAGACGGCACCTGCTGGCGCTCCAGTTGCAGGTCACACCCATCGATGCAGACGCCGATATCGCCTTCGTGTCATCGGTGAATGGTACGAGCCACAATACCTCGGGCATGCGTCACTATTCAGATCTCTCCCTGCTCAGCCGCCCCGGCACTGCCGAGCATGGGCTCCAGGCACACACGCTGCACACGGGCATCTGCCTATCTGTCCTCGCTCATGCGGCCTTGCGCGACATCTCCGCCCTCGCGACCCCGACCGTGCACTTCGAAGCCGACACCGCAAACTGCCGCCTTTCCGGCCGAGCTGCGCGGGGCGTGCCTGCCACGTTCGAGAAGCTCGTTGCCGTTGCCACCAGCCGCGACGTAGACGTGAACGGAGAGACGGCCGATGCAGCCCGCAGATTCCTGGCCGAAGCCCGCACCGCCGGCTTTGACACGCTCCGCTGCGAGCAGAAAGCCGCCTGGGAAAAAGTGTGGACTGAAGTTGACATAGAGATCGTAGAGAGTTCCGGCAACGGTGCGCTAACGCAGGGGTTGCGCTACTCTATCTACCAGATGCTTCAGAACGCCCCGAACTCCGACCCCACGGTCAACATCGGCGCCAAAGGACTCACTGGCGAGCATTACTTCGGAACCTACTTCTGGGACACCGAGGTCTTCATGATCCCCATGTTCGGGTTTGTGGCCCCGGACGTGGCACACACCTTGATCCGCTCACGCATTCATATGCTTCCCGGCGCACGCAGCAAGGCCCGCGAACTCGATGCCGACGGCGCCGCCTACCCGTTCATGAGCGATGCCGATGGCCAGGAGAGTTGCACGCTGTGGCAATTCGGTCTGCTCGGTATCCACGTCACTGCCGCCGTCGCCTGGGCCATATGGTTCGACTACTGCACCAGCGGCAACCTGGACACCGTGGCCGAGGGGGGGATCGACGTGATGGTCGAGACCAGCCGTTTCTGGTGTTCGCGCGTATTCTGGCGCGAGGATCTTCAGTCGTTCGTGATCAACCGCGTGCTCGGGCCAGACGAGTACCATCAGTGCGTGGACAACAACTTCTACACGAACATCATGGCGCAAGAGAACCTGCGAAAGACCGTGCGCCTGTTGGACATCCTGCGTATCGAGCGGCCCGATGACCACTCCGCCACCTGCCAGCGCCTGAGGTTGTCCGGGGAGGAAATCGGCCGTTTTTCCCGCACAGCCGACCTCATATACCTGCCAGCCGATGCCGCGCTGGGCATCCATCTGCAAGATGATCGTTTCCTGCAACTCGAACCCTACGACCTCAAGGCCAAGCCGCTGCCGGGCGCTTTAAACGCGGTATGGAGCTATGACCGGCTCATGCGCACCCAGCTCCTGCGCCAAGGCGACTTGCTCGTGGCAAGTCTGCTGCTCGGAGACCGGTTCACCGACGACGAGATCAACCGCGACTTTGAGTTTTACGAGCCCAAGTGCACTCACGATTCGTCTCTCAGCTTCTGCCATCACTCCATAATCGCGGCATGGCTGGGCAAGATGGACATGGCCTACGACTATTTCCTGCGCACTGCGCGCCTGGATTTGGACGACATTCACGGCAACGCCTGGATGGGCGTGCACACAGCCTGCCTTGCCGGCGCGTGGCAGTGTGTGGCCCTCGGGTTCGGCGGCGTCCGCTGGTTCGACGGCCGGCTAAGTCTGCGGCCCCGGCTGCCGGCGGCCTGGAATCACTACCGCTTCTCACTGTGCTGGCGCGGCTCCCGCCTCCAGGTGGATGTCAGGAAGAACACCATCCATCTGCGCACCACCGGATCCGCCATAGACGTGCGCGTCTGGGACCGCCTTGTCCGCGTGGGAGAATCGCCGATAACTGTGCCGATGCCCGGCTGTCTGTATCCAGAGGACGTTTCCGATAATTGAAAAAGGCGACAGCCGGCTTCGCAAAGCCCCCAACGGTTTTATCCTGTTGGTGAATATGATTGAGAGGCAAGGGGTAAGCAAGTCTCGCCTATCTGACCCGAGAAAAACCGAACTTCGAACATTCAATTCATCCATGTAACGGCAGTGAAAAAAAATTCTATTTTTTTCTGGTCTATATTGACTTATTCATGAAATAGACTATAATTAATTGCATGACGAATGGAATTTGAAGGGCGTCCATCTATGGGCAGGAAAATCAAAGACAATCCGGATAGAAGTCCAGTCGGATCAAACGGACCGAATGGACTGCAGAACGCCATAAACTCGCGTTTGAGACGCGATATCCTCGACGGAATTCTCCCGCCAGGCTCGCGCTTGCCCACCAAGATTGAACTGCAAAAACAGTACCGCACCACTTCCGCCACCGTCCAGAGCGCTTTGCATAAAATGAAAGCCGACGGTTTCACCAGATCTGAAGGCAAAAGAGGGACTTTCGTCGCCGATTATCCTCCCTGCCTTTCAAATTATGCGATTGTCTATCCGAGCCATTTTGACGCTGTCCATCCGGAAGTCAGTTTCTGGCGCGTGCTTGTGAATCTCGCAAGATCCAATAAATATGCGCCGGCAAGGCGCTTCACGATTTACACAGATTTGAACGGGCACACCGACGAACCGGATTATATACGCTTATATGAAGACTTGCGGGCGCAACGCCTGGCAGGGATCATTTTCGCCTCCAGTCCGCATCTTATCGCCAAGACTCCGCTTTTCGAGGATATCATGTCCCAAAAGGATTTGCCGAAAGTGGCATTCATGTCCGAATCCTCATTCCGGGGACTTCCGGCTGTTTCAACAGACCATGGCGATTCTCTTGGCATGGCGCTCAACCACATGAAAAATTGCGGGGTCAGGCGGCTTTCAGTCCTTACCACGTTCTCAGTTGAAAACAAATTCGGGGAATTCCCTTTTGAAAGTACGCTTTATGCCGAAGCTGAAAAGCGCAGAATCCAGCTTCTTCCGCATAATGTCCAAGTAATGCACGCCCTTTTGTATCCTCGCGCCCGGCAACTTGCCCGCCTCATGACATGCGGCCGCAAGGGCGAAAGGCCAGACGCCATGCTGATACTTGACGACTCTTTAGTGGAATACGCCACCATGGGAATTGCCGAATCCGGACTGGAGGTGCCCGGCGACCTGACTGTCGTCGCGTACTGCAACTTCCCGGAACCGCCGAAAACTGGGGTGCCTGTCACATTTTTCGGGTTGGACGTCAAAGAGGTTCTAGATAAATTGCTTGAAGTGATGGACCGCCAGCGCAATGGCGCGGAATATCCTCCTGTGTCAATTGTCCCCACGGAATTCGGGGATTTTGGAGATGGAAACGCGAACATTGAACATTCAACATCGAACTTCGAACATCGAATGGGTAAAGGGACAAAATAGTTAGGAAGTCATAAAATACAGGAATTCGAAAGTCTTGTTGGTGTACACGGTCTTTAGCGTGTCTTGAAAGTAACACAGGCATTCTTGCCTGTAGTTGGATTTGATCTGGATTTTGCTGTAGCAACAGCACTCTGTTGCCGTTTTCTTAAGAGCGCGCCAGCAGAGTGGCGCGGCTACAGCGGGAATTAAGAAATTGCGGGTTAAAAGCCCGCATTACTTTAAAAGCATAAAAAACAGGAGGATGCCATGGCGAATTTAAAAGTCATAATTTCAGGAAGTAAAATATTTACGTTTCGGAAATATTTTACGCTCATCGAACTTCTGGTCGTGATCGCCATCATCGCAATCTTGGCGGCGATGCTGCTGCCCTCCCTCAAAAAGGCCAAGGATAAGGCGCAGCAGACATTCTGCCTGAGCAACTTGAAACAAATCGGCCTTGCGACAATCACATACTCCATGGACAATCAATATATGCCGATGATTGGAAGCTTCTCCAATATGTATATGGGCGATTACTCGAGCGCAAGCGCCTCCTCCTCTTTTTTGCCTTTATATGAGGATTACCTGAACGGAAAGCTGAATATCAGCGGCGAAACCACAAATGGATGCGTTCGTTTTTATACCGCGCCGGTATTCATATGCCCCTCAAGTCAGCGCCCAGCCGCCGGAGGGATAAGACAGACCAACTACTTCCGCCTGGCCTACGCGATGACAGCGGGCAGCACCCTGGATAAACCCGTAAGCATGGATAAGCAGCAAAAAATGTTCGATAAGGCGAAGGGAATGAATAGAATGACTGGCGGCAGTCCGGTTATCTGGGTGGATCGCGCCAATTTCGCCACTATGGGAAACAATGGTGGAATGGCTGAAACAAATCACAATCCGTATTATATCCCTGCCGGAGGGAATGCGATCAGCCTTGACGGTTCAGGCAAATGGTATCGTTATCAAGGAACTGTGAGGGCCACTGAAGATGATGTCATGTGGGCGTTAAGCGGGAACAACTATGTCGCATTGCCGTCTGCATGCATTTATTTAAGACCCGACGGCACCGGTAACCTTGCATCTTCAAACAATATCTGGGCCAATGGCATTTGGGAGGCTGTAAACTTTTACTGATCCTGTCATGATTTATAATTACATTGTAAAAGGAGGTTAATGTTAAATGCTAAAATTAATAAAGACCGGATTGGTCCTCTTATCTTGCCTATCACTGCAATTCATCATCTTATCACCATCCGTTTTCGCCAGGGAAAACTTCAGGGAGGTGGATATTGTTCCCGCTGCTGGAAAAGTGATTGTTGACGGTGATCTGAAGGAATGGGATCAGAGCGGGTTCATTGACACTTTCTATGAGCTGTCCATGTATCCCAATTACTCGATGCGAATCGGCTTCATGTACGATGCTGAAGCCTTTTACATCGCTGCGCATTTCGCAGATTCCACACCGATGGTGAATGCAATTGATCCGACAGTGAATCCCAAGGAGGGTTGGAAGGGCGACTGCCTCCAGGTCCGTCTCATCAGCAATCCGTCAGCTCCTTATCCGTTCAAGGAGGAAAAATCCAAAAACGACCAGATCTGCCATATGACCATCTGGTATTATAGTCCGATTGAAGATGAACATCGAACATCGAACACTGAACATCGAACATCGAACGGAAAGAAAAATCTAAATGACTCGAAAAAAATAGCTGTAGTTGTTCATGAATACGGGATGGACTTCCATGGGCTGAAGACGTATCTGGGGGAGGAGTCGGGAGCAGCTTTCAAGAAAGATTCCGACGGCAAAGGCTATACGGTTGAAGCCAGAATACCCTGGGAGCGACTGCATGCGGCAAAGGCTGCTCCAAAGGCTGGAGATGTCATTACTCTGACAGTTCAGCCGCTCTGGGGCAATGACAAAGGCACCGCCAATGCCATCAGTTATTTTGACATTACCGCCGGAAGCGGAAGTGGATTCCATTACGGCAGCGCGCAGGCCTGGGGGCGGGCAATCTTTTCTCCGAAGGGAAATGTCGCAGCACGTCCAAACAGGATGCTGACAGCCGGAGACGATGTGGCTTCGAAGCCGCTTTCTATAAAACTCACATTGGATGATCCGAAGAGCAAAACAGTAAGTCTGGGAATACTCGCAAAAGACAAGGGACTTATACGCAGTCTGCCGGTCAGCATACGCCGCGATTCTCAGTTGGGTGCTGATTTTGAACTGGCCTGGGACGGGCTCGACGCTGATGGCAAGCCGATACTGCCCGGCACTTATCAATTGAAACAGCTCACGCACCAGGGCATAGGCCAGAAGTTCATAGCATCCCTCCACAATTCCGGCAATCCCCCGTGGAAGACGGACGACGGACTTGGCCAGTGGGGCGGCGACTGGTCGCCACCGGTCGGTGCCGCTGCGGATGCGAATTTCACGTATCTCGCCTGGGGCTCTTGCGAGGCGGGGCCGGCCCTGGTCTGCGTGAAAAAGGAGCTGGACTCTAGCAGTCTCTACCAGAAGGTCTGGGGTGCCCATCCCGCCATGTACAATGACGTAGGTTTCACTATTACGGGACTTGCGACCGACGGGGAACGTCTGTTTGTCGCGCAGGACGGTAAAACATATGGAGGTATAAAGGACAAAGATGCCAAGGCGTTTGCTTCAATCACCGTTTACGATGCTCGAAGCGGACGTCCAATCAAATTTCCGTTCGGAAAATCTTCATTGTCGGTGGCGCAATGGGACACATCCCGCTGTGATGCAGAAATGGTCAAGCCTCTCTTTGAACGCAGGAAGAGCGGGGATTTCGGACCGCAGAAACTCGGATCCAACCTGACCGGCATTGCCGTACAGGGAGACATCGTCTATGCCGCCATGCTACTCGACAACAAAGTGCTTTCCTTCAATTGGAAAACCGGAGTACCCGGCAAGGAGTTTCCCGCAAGCGCTCCCTCCGGTGTTGCGGTTGACCAGTCTGGCAAGCTGATAGTGGCAAGCGGCAAGGGGCTTTTGCGCATTGATCCGAACAGCGGCGCCAGTGAAACTTTCGCTGCCGACAAACTCTCCAGGCCCTGGGGCGTGGCGGTGGATCGCCAAGGTAACATTGCGGTAAGCGATTGCGAAAAGGCCATGCAGGTCAAAATTTTCAGTCCTGCCGGCAAACTCATGCGGTCTGTCGGAAAAGCGGGCGGCCGTGCATGGATCGGCTCCTATGATCCTAAAGGCATGTTGATGCCGTCAGGGATCGCCATTGACGGCGACGGCAAGATCTGGGTGGCGGAAAACGACGAGTTCCCCCGGCGCGTCAGCGTCTGGGACGCCTCCGGGAAAAATGTCGGCGACTTCCACGGACCCTGCGTTCCGCAGACCGACCGCGGAGTTGATCCTGAAAATCCTGGTCGCATCAATGTTCAGATGGTTGAATATGATCTTGATTATAAGACCGGGAAATACGGGTGCCTGGGGACTTTGTGGCGACCACAGGTGGAAGGATGGTCGCCGGTTTCAAATTTTGGCCTTGCCTCGCGCTTGATTATTCGGAACTTAAACGGAAAGCAGTACGCCTTTTTGGATCATGGCTATGCTGATCGCCTGGGTGTCATCCTGATAAGAAAAGGAGACCATTTCCAGGCCTGTTCCTCTATTGGATCATCCCCGGGAGTGCCGATTATGAAATGGGGGCATGATGAAAGCCGCCACGGTATGATTCCGGATCCCGAAAAGTGGCTCGGTCCGGAAAAGTGGAAGGCGGTATGGGATGCCGGAAGAAAAGAGTTTTGCCACACCAATCAGATCTGGCATGTCTGGATCGACAAGAATGACGACGGAATCGTGCAGCCGGAGGAACTGAGTATCGAACGACGTGACTGGAGTGATCCAAGGGTCTATAATATCGTCGGAGTGGACGGGGATCTGACCCTAACTGGACTCGGCGGCTATGACCAAGTGTATCGGATTCCGGTGAAGGGGTTCACAGAACAGGGCATACCGTTGTATCCCGACCGGAAAGAAGTCAAACCTCTGTTTACAAAACTGTCGAAAGCGGACGCTTCAATTTTGATGGATTCA
>JBAZRS010000149.1:0-3742 GCA_041662825.1 Victivallales bacterium
AACACGCTGGCTTCCAATATATGGTTCCGAAGCGCATTGAGCCATTTCCGGATTTCCGCATTCTCCAATACCCCCTTGTCCGCAGATATTCCCCCGCTCCAGTTTTCAATACGTGCTCCCCACTTCTGATTTAAGGACGCCAGTTCGGAAAGGGTGTTGTTCCGGTACAGCTCGGAAAGCAGCTCTTCAAGTTCGCCAGGCGGAAGCATGCGGCTGTATTTCTCCAATGCGGATAAGGCAAGATGTTCTCCTTCAATCCAAGGGGAAAGCTGAACAATGTCGTTAATGAGTCCTTCGCACTGTGTCCCCACTGCCGTAATCCACCAAAGCACTTCGGCGTTCCCAATGGATTCCGTCTTTAACCGGGAATGCCTTGACATGAAATCTGTCAGGACAAGATATATTTCCTTCAGGGATTCGGCAGGCCTGGAATCCTTTATGACGGTTTTGGCCAGGGATGCCGCAGCCTGAAGGGCTTCTCGGGTGTTCGGGGCGGACTTGCCGGAAATGGCGAGAGACGTCTCTTCTTCAAGTATCCGGGCAGTGTCCTTAACGGCGGCAAACCACTGTTCTGAAATTACGCGTGAGGTTTTCAGTTCCAACAGGCCTCCGCGCAGCACAATGAGGGCTCCAACCAGATTGCCGCTGTCAACCGTGGAGACATAACAGGGCCTCATGGTGCGGAGGCTTTTTGTTTCATACCAGTTGAAAAAATGCCCGCGGAAGCGTTCCATCTGGAGCATTGTCTTAAAAGTTTCCTGTATGCGTTTAATGAAAATCCCGGTGCTGATGTATCCGAAATCACGGGCGGCCATTGTCGAGAGGAGGCACATGCCGATGTTTGTGGGCGAAGTTCTTTCCGCAATCTGGTATTGGGGGGCTTCCTGGACATTGTCCGGAGGCAGCCAGTTGTTCTCCGGCCCGACAAACTCTTCAAAATATCTCCATGTCCTCCTGGCTATTTTGCGCAGGAACACCTTCCGGCCCGCATCAAGATTTACGCGGAAAATCCTAGCCGGACGGCTGATGAACCAGGCGACAGTCGGCGCCAGCATCCAGGCAATCCCCAAAACCGTTCCTGCAAACAATGATGAGCCGCCCTCAAGGTATCCGACGAAGAAGCAGAGAACACCTGTGGCGGGATTGATCCACATCCGTTTCAAGAGCGATATGAAACCGGTGCCCGTCCGGCGTTCGACGCTTCTTGCCGTCTGCCATTCAAGGAGGTTTCGCCCGGTGACGAGTCTGCGCCACCACGCCTTGAGGATTGAGTCAATGTTCATTGAAGTTTCAAACGGCAGGAAAATTATCTGGAGAATCTCCTGGAAAAGATGCCGCAACTGCAAGTTAAGGGTGTGGCCCAGATGATAGTCCCACGCAACTTTGCCAGGTTTCATCGCCAATCCCCATGCCGTCTGCAATATTACAGGCAGGAAGAAAATGGAAAGCATGGAGGCTGACAGGTAAAGGGCATTTTCAGGAAAGATGATGCAGACGGTGAGAAACAGGAAAAATACGGCGGGCGCCCCCAGGCTTCGCCGCAGATTGTCGAATATCATCCATTTTGCCGTCAGATCCAGACTGTTGCGGACTATTTTGCCGGCATGGTCGGGGACTGTCGGGAAAAGCCATCTTATGATCTGCCAGTCCCCGCGGATCCAGCGGTTCCTCCGGCTCATGTCGACAAGATACTGCGACGGATGATCCTCCACCAGGTCGACATCGTTGACATATCCGCATCTTGCGTGAAGTCCTTCGATGAGGTCGTGGCTGAGGATTGTATTTTCAGGGAACCTGCCCCCCACCACAGCGTCAAACGCATCAACATCATAAATCCCTTTCCCGAGAAAAGGGGTTGTCCCGATTATGTCATGGTACACATCGGAAATTTCATGCGTGTAGGGGTCAATCCCTACATCTCCGGAGAATAACTTCGAATACAGCGATGTGGATGCCCCGATGAGGCTCATGGATATTCTGGGCTGCATGATCCCATAGCCCCTGCTTACGCGTCCGCTCTGCCCGTCAATCTTCGGATTGTTCAGGGGATGGGCCATTGTCCCCACAAGTTTCCAGGCGGCCGACGGCGGAAGCTGCGTATCCGAATCCAGGGTGATGACATAACGGACAACCTTGAACATGTCCTGGTTTCCGCCGGAGACGTTTATTATCCTTCCGGGCCTGCCGCGGATAAATGCGTTGAGGTCGTTTACCTTCCCCCTCTTCCTCTCGTACCCCATCCATTTTCTCTCAGACGGGTTCCAGTCCCTTTTCCTGTGCAACAGGAAGAAGACCGGCTTATCCTCTGTTGCATAGCGCTTATTTAGGGATTCAATCCCATTTTTTGCGCAATCCAGCAAATCGCCGTCCTTTTCCGTTGTTTCGCAGTCTGAATCGGTAAAATCCGTCACCAGGGCAAAAAGCAGGCTTGGATCCCTGTTTGCGACGTGGCAAATTTCAAGGCCCGACAGCAGTTCCCTGATTGATGAAGTGCCGGTGAGCATTGTCTGTACGGCCACAAGTGTCCTGCATTTGTCGGGAACGCCTTTTGAGAAATCCATCCGCGGCAGCGAATGTGGAGGAACCATGGAAGTTGCAATCCAGTTGACAATGGATATGGCGGATCTTGACGCCAGCATTATGAACAGGGTCGCAAGTGCCGCAAGAACGCTTCCGCTGAGAATGAGATCGGCCCCGATTCCAAGGACTGCGGTTCCGGCTAGCAGCAGAGACAGCGCTGTCACCGCTCCCAAGTAAAGAATGAGGGATTTACCTCCCAGAAGACTTTTAACAGCATCACGCACCGTGAACCGGGGGAGTATGACGTTTTCAAGTTCAGCCAGTCCCTCATCCACCAGGAAATACCCGACGTGCTTCTCCCTGGGATCAGCTCCGCTCCTGTACATCCTCTTCGCGGCAAGCTTTACTGTTTCAGCGGCTATGTCCTCCTCCTTCATCATGCTGTTCCGCGCGAGTTTCTCCACCACGTGCCGGTATGAGTCCCTGGTGCGGAAATCCATAAGCCCGTAAACGCCTGAAGGATCCTTCCTGAGCTCTTTTTCCGTTGCACTCTGGGCTTCAATGAAAGGTTTCCAGTCAGTCTCGCCGAGGGCCCGCAGGCTTGTTATGCTGTTGCCTATCGTCACTTGGTTGGTGGCTTGATCCTGGCTTTCGGCCTGCAGTATCTGTTCAATCGTCTGTCCCTCCTCGGCGAGTTGGCGTTCAAGCCAGTTGATCACAAGGCCGAGAGAAAGATGCTGCCCCTGTATGCGCATCGCCAATTCGGCGATAAAGGGATATGAGAGCTTTGGCGACTCCCTTACAAAGTCAGCCAGCTCAGTTATCAGCCCTTTTGAATCCCTGCCCGCCGCCGTCAGAAACCTTTCAGACCATTCTATTGCCGAATCACGGTCAAGGCGGCGAAGGGCTATACGGTGCGCCACCCGCCGGAGATTCTCAATCAGGGACAGCCTGAGCATTATGGGCATCGCCCAGAGCTCGCCAAGGGAAAGATGCTGGACAGACTGATACACCCCTATGAAATGTGACAGGTTGCCTACATCCACCCGGCCGTCAGTATGCGAGACCAGTTCAAATGCCAGTTCATAAACCCGCGGATAACCCTCATGCTTTCCTGTTTTCAGCCGCGGGAGCTGTCTGCTGTAGCGCTTTGGAAGATACTGGCCTGCGAGAAGAATCTGCTCCTCAATAACATAGTAGTTGTCCAGCAGCCATTCCGCAG
>JBAZRS010000149.1:3752-7202 GCA_041662825.1 Victivallales bacterium
ACAATCCGGTGGGCCTCGCGTATCACCATCTTGTTTTCCGCAAGCCTGGAGAGGAGCAGTTCCCTGCCTGGAGCGGGATCCACCTCGTGTTCGACGGCAAGAGCGCGTGCGAATTTCGCAAACTGGTCGCTCCCGAACAGGTCGGCGCGCAGGGGTGCCTCTATTTCGAGGCTGTAAACGTCCCTGCTTCCGGACATGGATGGAATTTTGATTTTCATAATCTTGCCGAATCTTAAATTTCTTAAGTACAATAGATCCGGATCCATTAATTGTTTATAGGGTAAACACCTACCTTCATATGGGGAGTAACCCTACCTTTCTGGAATTTTCTTCAATATTGATGTTATATTTCGAACCGTTCATGCAATTCTTCAAATCCATAATGCCGGTTGTTATATGGAATATGCGGTAACCCTTTTGATCGACGAGTCGGACGCGCTCAGGCTTAGGAGCGCCTTCATATCGGCCGGCTGTCCCAGCGCTTACACTGAAAACCCCCCGCATATAAGCCTGGCCACATTTGAAAAGGTCAGCAAGGCAAGACTCATCAAGGCAGTGGAAACTTTTGCGGCAAAAACACCTCCGCTTACGGTCAGTTTCCTTTCTCTGGGTATTTTCCCGGGGGTGAAGAATGTAGTGTTCCTGGCGCCGGTTGTGACAAAAAGCCTCTTGGAAACCCATGAAAGCTTCCATGCGATTCTGCAGTCAGAAAAAATCCGGAGCGCCACCTTTTATCTTCCCGGGAAATGGGTTCCCCACTGTACAATCACCAAGGAGGATGATATTGAAACCAGTGTCAAGACGATGGCCCGGATTCACAGTCAGCCGATTTTCACCCAATTCCGCCTAAGCAGGGTGCAGATATTCAAGTTGAACCCGGCAGTGACAAGCATGGGTGCGTTTGAGTTGTCAGGACACCAGGGCTTTTAAGAAGTTTTCCCTGTTGTCGACAATCGCGACCAGCGAATCTCCAGCCCTCAGTTCCGTATTGCCTTTCGGAACGATAAGATCCTTGCCCCTGAATATGGTTATTATATTGCAGTTTCCGGGAAGCTTTATTTCGCTTATTTTCCTGCCTGCGGACGAATCATCCCGCTCTATCACATACTCGACAAATTCAGTATGCGACGCCTTCTTGAATTTGAGTTTCTGTATGAACTGCTTCCTTTTTTCGCTTTTAAGCATAACTTCGGAATAGGCGCTTATGAGATCCCGTCTTCTAAGAACTCCGAGACATTTTTTTGTATTCGCATAATCAATCACAGGGAGGGACTGGACATCTTCCCCTCCGAGTATCAGCATTGCGTCCTCCAGACTGTCCGACGGATAAACGGTAAGCAGTTTTTTTGTGCAGATATTGGCGACTATTCCGCTGTCGAGAAGTTCCGGACGATGGTAGAGGTCCTGTATGGTCACAATGCCGAAGAGCTTTCCATGCGTATCCAGAACCAGAGCCCTCCTGCTGTCGTTCTCATGCAGGAAGGCCTCCATGTCCCGCAGGGGCAAATAGGCGGGGACAGTCAGGCACTTTTCAAACGGCAGCATCGCCTCCTCGACTTTTATCATCTCCAGTATGGGCTTGTTTTCGGCGGCCCTCACGTCAATCCCCCTCGCGGCGAGCTGGCAGGTGAAAATGCTTTCCCTGTTGAGCCATTCGGCTATTGCGACGCTTATGACCGTTGCGAACATCAATGGGAGGATGATCTGATAGTTTCTCGTCATTTCGAAAATTATAATAATCGCCGTGACAGGCGCCCTGGCGGCGGCGCCGAAAACAGCCGCCATCCCGACTATGGCATAAACGCGGGGTTCAGTCACAAACCCGGGAAGACAGTCCTTGGCAATCTTTCCGAAAGCCCCGCCAGTCATGGCGCCGATGAAAAGGGCCGGGGCGAAGACTCCTCCGGAAGACCCGGATCCTACGCATATCGAGGTTGCTATTATTTTTGCGAAAATAAGAACAATGAGCAATGGGAGCAGCAGTTCTCCGTTAAGGGATTTTTCGATTATCGGAAAACCTGGGCCATAAAGCTGGGGAAGGGCGTACAGCAGCAATCCGAAAACCAGCCCTCCGAAAGCGGGCTTAAGGATATTGGGTATTTTCTTCGCCTTTTCAAATGTCTCTTCCGAGTAGAGGAGCGTCTTTATGAACAACACTCCCATGACTGCGCTGACTATTCCGAGCAGCAGAAAGAGGGATAGCTCCCAACTGGACTTCATCTGGAAAAACGGCAGAGAGATATGAAAGGCGGGATCATCCCCAAGCATCGCCCTGCTGATCGCCGATGCCGACACAGACGCTACAACCACCGAGGTAAAATCCCGCAGACTTGCTTTCCGCATTATGACTTCAGTTACGAAAATCACGCCGGCAATCGGAGCGTTGAATGTCGCGGAAAGGCCGGCGGCGGCCCCGCAGCCCAGAAGGCTGATGGTCTTGCTTTCATTAAGTTTAAGGAACTGGGCTATTGACGAACCCACTCCCGCCCCGATCTGGACAATGGGCCCCTCGCGTCCTACCGAACCGCCTGTGCTTATGGTTATTATCGAACCTATTGATTTGGCAAATACGACAATTGGCCGGATAAGCCCCCTTCCGGCGGCGACAGTGAGAATCACGTCCGGAACCCCGTGTCCCTTCGCTTCAGGGGCGAGGTATCTGAATATGGGGGCAATTATCAGTCCCCCCATTGCGGGCAGGAAGATGTACAACCAGTTTTTTTCCAGGGCCATTCCCTTGAACAAGTCGGTTAGGAGAAATATGGCCTTGATGAAAAAGACGGCCAGAAGGCCGGTGGCAATTCCCACAATGAGCGAGAAAATGATCATGAAGGTGAAATCCGCTTTTTTCACCTCGTTGATGAACCTGACCAAAACACCGTATGATTTTGAAAATGAATTCATATTTAGAACTGTCCTTAAGAAAATAACTGCCTGCCGGTAGAGGTTATCAGAAGGTGTCAACCATGTGCAAAATAAAAATTATCCGCATATTTCAATTATGTAATATTGCGCGGACTATGCATGAGTCAAGAAAATATTATACAACAGACCTTGATAAAATTTACCAAGACGCTTAACTTGGTGTGGGTGTGTCGGGTTACCGGCACAGGTTTTGGATGGTCGGGCCGCCATTCAGTAATATTAAAATTACTGGAGGCGGGTATGAATTCCGACAGGAATCAATCTTCACAGGATCTGCTAGGCACTCTTGCACGGCTTTATTGGATGCTTATCGGCAATTTAGCACTTCTCTTCACAGGATTTGGAATTGCCAGGTCTGACAATTTCACCTATCTAATTATTCTTTATTTATTCATCTTAATTTCACTGGTTGCCGTTAGATACGCGGATGTAAAGTTTCTTGGCGGCCAAATGGCAGACGCCTCCGGCCCCGCCACAATCCATGACTGGAAAAAATATTCCATTTACATTTCGCTGCTTTCATTT
>JBAZRS010000149.1:7212-10318 GCA_041662825.1 Victivallales bacterium
GGCGTTGACTATTCTTAAGAAATTCATCCTGTGAGATTCAACCCCCTATGCCGAGTTGCATTCATCGGAAAAGGATTTAAAACAGAAAAGGAGGTGGTCGGAAAAATAAAAAATCATTTTTTTTGTTTTTATTGAATCAGAAAACTTTAATCAAAAATAAATGGAGATTTTTCAAATGAAGAAGTTAATGGTTATTGTTGCCGCTATGGGATTTGCCGCCGCTGTTTATGCTCAGGCTCCTGCCGTTCCTGCTGCAAAAGTTGATGACGCCGCCGTCAAGGCTGCAGCTGCCGCAAAAGCCGCAGATATTGCAAAAGCCGATACCAACAAGGACGGAAAAGTCACTGTTGTCGAATATATGGCAATCTACAAGATTAGCGATGCAGATGCGAAAAAAGCCGACAAGAACAACAATGGATTCATCGAAGTTGACGAATTCGTTGTTGTTGCCCCTGCAAAAGCCCCGGCAGCCCCCGCTCCTGCGGCAAAGAAATAATTTAAGTATTTCTCAAGGTGGCGAAGGATTGATTCGCACAGATGCGTTTGACCCTACTTACACTCAGTGCGGGCTGTCCCCGCCACCTTGACACCTATCCCAGGGGTTGCCGTAAATCAGCGGTTTTTCGGCAATATTTAAACCTGTTATCATGAAAAGTGTTTTACCTTCGGTCTTGAAAATTTGAGATTCCGAGCGAAATTTTCAAAGTTTTCAAATTTGAAGAATTGCTCAATTATGTATAAAAATGTCAATAAAGAAACGTCCGGACATGGGGTTGCTGTCAATACCTGGATAATCATCTTTTTGATTGTCATAGCCGCACATCTGATAGTTATCCTAAGTGTTGTGGGTTTCAAAATGCTGAAAGGCGACAAGGGGATTTTAAAGACAAATGAAGAACAGCCGTCCAGAGAAATTAAACCGCCGGAAGAAGATTATAAGTTAAATTTACCGCCGGAAGAAAACAATTCCCTGGAACAGGTTATCAATTCACTGGTCAACCCTCAACCCTCCTCCGGATCAGAAGACAAAGACGATGAAACAGTCATGCCTCCCATAAGCGACAAAGGCTTGCTTTCCCCTCAAGACCCGCCTTCAGAGTCCGCTGAAGTGCCCAAACCTGTCTCCGCTGCCCAGACGCATGCTGAAGCAACCCATCCGAAACAGGTAAAACCAGGAGATTCACCGGAAAATACAGGCAATTACTATATCGTAGTCGAAGGAGACACTCTCAGGAAGATTGCCTCCAAAACGGGAGTTTCAATTGACGAGATCCGCAAAATAAACCGCCTTGATAAAGATGTGGTCAAACTTGGCCAGAAACTGATAATCCCCGGAAAAACTGCTGGCAGGACACCTGTTTCCGCTGCAAATGCGAAAAAACCTGTTAATGTTGCAGTAGATCCCAAAAAGTCGTCTACGGCCCCTGCCGGCAACTACAAGACCTATCGTGTGGGGAAAGGGGATACTCTGAATAAAATCGCGGCTCTTTTCCATACAACTCCGGAAAATCTCGCAAAAATTAACGATATAGGCGACCCCCGCAAATTAAAGGCGGGAATGGAAATCAAGGTTCCAAAAGAATAGCGTGCAATGCTCAACGGCACGGGTAAAAATTCAATTCACCCTTGCCATTCGGTCTTTTTGATGTAGATTTTCTCCCCTTTTTGTGGTTATTATCATTTTTAAAATAAGAATCAGGAGATTTTGATTATGGAAGCTCAGTCAAGCGGATTTAAAAACACACTCGTGGCCCTGGGGCCGATTGTAATCTTCATGGTAATGATTTTCTTCCTCTTCCGGTCCCAACAGAAGGAGGCCAAGAGAAAACGGGAAATGGTTAGCGCCATAAAATCCGGAGACAAAATCATCACCGCAGGCGGAATCCATGGAATCGTGGCAAATGTCAAGGAAAACACTTTCGTAGTGAAGATAGCCGACAATGTTAAAATAGAGGTCAATAAAAGCGGCGTAGTATCAGTAATGGAAAAGGATGTGAAAGAAAGCAAATGAACAAACAACCGATACTTTTCAGGACAATCTTCGCGTTGGTCGTAACCTTTGTTTTTATTTGGTCAATGTATCCCCTTCAGCAGCAGGATATATTCAAGGTATTCAAAAACAAGCTCAAGAAGAGCGATGCCTCCATCGAGAAGGTGCTGGCTCTTGCGGAAAAGAACAGGGATGAGAAGAAGATGTACGCAGTTGCCGCCCTCGATGAGGCGGCCGCAGAACTCGGTGTCGATCTCACCCAGTATGTTGAAGTTAAAAATGCCGTGAACAACCGTGATGTCATAAGCTACATCCGCGAACAGGCCAGCAGTTCAATAAGGCTCGGACTTGATTTTAACGGCGGCGTAGAATTTCTCCTTGAACTTAAATCCAAGAAGGATGATGACGGAAAAGTCACAGTTACAAGCGATAGCGATTTCAACAAATACAGGGATGCGGCGATTGAAGTCATAAGAAACCGTCTCGAAAGCCAGAAAATATATGAGACTGAAATCTCTCCTGCCGGAGGCAAATATATTTCATTGAAAGCCCCTCTTGTTTCGAAGGAGGAGAAACAGAAGCTACTCGACCTCATTAAGATGTCGGCGAAACTTGAGTTTTGCCTTGTCAATCCGAAAAACGATGAGCTTGTCGCCACGTACAACTCCCTTCCAGAGGATGAGAAAATAAAATTCTCGGCTCCAGTCGGATACAGAAGAATGGATATGCTCGAAAGCAAACCCGGCAAAAAACCGCAGAAACTCACCTATTTCATCAAAATACGCCCGGAAATGACAGGCAAGAATATCACAAATGCCGGTCCAACTGTTGACCAGTTCGGCCAGAGATACATCAGTCTTTCCTTCAATTCCAAGGGCGCTTCCGAGTTCGGCAAGGTCACAAGGGAGAATGTACAGCGCCAGCTTGCCATTATTCTTGACGGGACCCTCTACTCCGCCCCTGTAATCCAGGGCGCCATCGAAGGCGGACAAGCCCAGATCACCGGTCAGTTCTCCAAGGATGAAGCCAACAACATTTCAAACGCGCTGATGAGCGGAAGCCTTCCTGTTGAAATTGATGTGCAGGGTGTTTTCGACACGGATCCGACCCTCGGAG
>JBAZRS010000150.1:0-10316 GCA_041662825.1 Victivallales bacterium
AAAGCTCGCGACAAAGTTTAGTGGAGTCAAACAAAGACTCCATGATTGAAAATGATTCAGGTTTTCAGAAATTCTTCATCTTAATTAAAATGCCGGCAAGATGCCAGCGATCCGTTTTGAAATTCCTATGCGTTGAATTAACCGGCTTCGCCGGATCTTAAGATATTTTTGACAGGATAACCCTCCGTTGCCCTGCGGGCTATGGCGAACACAGAAGGCCGGTACTCCCAGCGCCTTATCTTTACAATCACGCGTCAATTTCACTGTAAAAGCGTTTGGAGTCCCGCCTTTAGGCGGAATCTTTCCAACTTTGAAATTCCTTAACTTTAAATTAGGCGGCCAAGGGCCGCAACTCTTTCAGGAACGCCGCCACCTTGGCGGCTCTTGAGATTCCGGCTAAAGCCGGTACTCCAAACGCTTTATCCCGCAGAGCAGCCATTGATGTCTGTTTTAAGCATTATGGCCGACATGCAGGAAAACACTGACTTTGCAGTTCGGCAACGCTGTCACCGCACGGCGTTATGGAGTCCCGCCTTCCATGTCCGCCGTAGCTTCCCAGCGAAGGGGGGAAGGCGGAATCTTTCAAACTTTGAAATCCCTATACGTTAAAGTAACTCGGGTCTATCTGACCCGAGGGTCGCGGGTCAAATAGACCCGCGCTACTTTTAATTCATGCATTACTCAATAATGCCTCATTTTGAGACCTCTCATGGGGGGCGTGGTTACTGACGCATATGAATGAATGCAATTCATTCAGGCCTGTGCTTCAGAGCAGCGGGCTCAGGCAATGGGCGACGGCGTCGAGGCAACGATGAAGAAACGATCTCTTCTTCCACGCATCAACACGTATCTCCGTTGAATGCTCCAAATCCTCAAGGAACGCCTGGGCCATTCTCTGCCCGGTCGCATCGTCGAACAACAGGACATTGCACTCGGCGTTAAAATAGTAGGATCGGAAATCAAGGTTGGAGGAACCTACGACCGAAATATAGTCGTCAGCAACGATTGTCTTGGCATGGAGGACTGCGGTTTGATATTCAAATATGCGCACCCCGTTTTCGAGCAGCTCGGAGTAATTGCCATGACCGGCATGGCGCACCAGTGGACTGTCTGACGGACCTTGCAGGAGCAGGCGCACGTCCACGCCGCGCCGGGCTGCATGCGCCAGGAGCCGGATCGCAGTCTTGTTCGGCGCAAAGTAGGAATTGGAAATCCAGAGGCGTTTCCGTGACGCCGCAACCAATGCCGCCAGAACCGAAGCCATCTCGCCGTGTCCCCGGCCGGAACGCGAATCGAGCACCAGGGTTCTGACACCGTCGTTATCCGTCCGGACAAGTGGCGGCAGATGAAGGGAGGTGGCCCCCGAACGTCCCCAGCCTTCGCTGAACACAAGAGCCATTTCCCAGGCTGCGGGCCCTTCGACCCGTATGTGCGTATCACGGAAAGAGCGGCCCTTCTTTCGGCGCAAATAACCGTATTCGTTTGCCACATTCATTCCGCCGGTGTATGAAATAAGACGGTCCACAACTATTATCTTGCGATGATCGCGGAAGAGTATGTTCCGGAAACCGCTCCAGAACGGATGGAAAAGGCGCACCTCTATCCCCGCGCCCTGCATGTTATTCCAGAACTTCCTCTTGGTGTTCCACGAACCGTAGGCATCCGCGAGAACCAGGACTTTCACACCTCGAGCGGCGGCGGTTCCAAGCACTCCGAGGAGCTTTCGTCCAGTTTCGTCATCTTTCAGAATATAGGTTTCCAGAAGAATCTCATCCTTCGCGCCTTCGACGTCCTGGATTACAGAAGCCAGAGCTTCCTCCCCGCGAAAGAATAGCTGAACCTGGTTGCCGTTGTGGATGGTATCAGTCTCAATGCGGCCGACCAGTTTTTCAAAACCGTCGTCGCGGACTCCCCATGGCAGTTCCTCGGCCAGACTGCCCACTTGTTCAGCGCGCAGCTCTTTCGGCAGTTTTCTTCCCGCACGGGGGTGGAGTCTTGCATAGATCAAAGCGCCCTTGGCGCGCAGCCTCTTGAACCTTCGCCAGCGCAAGGAGAACTTCCCCTCTGGAGCCAAGAGGAACTTTTGCCTGCAGGTGTCGCTGCAAAAGTGGAATTTCCTCCCGCCACGCTCCACAAATGTGGCGCATGATTCGTCCACCTTCATTCCGCAAACAGGATCAATGCTCATGTTTATCTCTTTTTGATGAATGTGCCCGAGTCGTATTCATCGAAGGCGGTTTGCAGCTCTTCCTGTGTGTTCATGACGATGGGGCCATACCAGGCTACCGGCTCCCCTATGGGTTTTCCGGAGACAAGGAGGAAGCGGACGGAGTGATCATCGGTTGAAACAAGCACCTGCCCGCCGTCATCGAAAAGAACAAGGGAGCCGTCCCCGACAAGCGGATCTCGCCGGATGTCGAAGTAGTTGGCGCCCCTGACCTCGTATGAGAACGGGTTCTTCTGCTGGCAGAAACACGCCTTGCCGTCAATGACATAGGCAAAGACGGTGTGACCGGGAACGGTCTGGCGGGTGAAAACGGAATTTGGCGGAATGCTCACGTCGAGGTATTCGGGGTCTGTGACAATGTCACGCACCGGCCCCTGGATGCCGTCCACCTTGCCGGAGATGACCTTGACGCTTGCGCCGCCCGAAACCTTCACAGCCGGAATCTCCTCGGCCAGGATCCCCCTGTATCTCGGCTCCATCATCTTATGGGAAGCCGGAAGGTTTGCCCATAGCTGGAATCCGTACATGCGTCCCACAGAATCGCCTTTGGGCATTTCCTGGTGGATGATGCCGCTGCCGGCCGTCATCCACTGGACATCTCCGGAACCTATGATTCCCTTGTTCCCCATGCTGTCGCCATGTTCGACATCCCCGCGGAGGACATATGTGATTGTCTCGATGCCGCGATGCGGATGCCAGGGGAATCCCTTGAGGTAATGTGCAGGCTCGTTGGAGCGGAAATCGTCGAAAAGCAGGAAAGGGTCGAATAGCGGCACTTCGCTGTTGCCGAACACCCGGTGAAGATGGACGCCGGCGCCTTCAACAGTCGCCTTGCCGGTGATGACTTTCCGGACCTTCCTGTTTTCTTTCATTTTCGTCTCCTTGAAAAGACATCGGCAACAATGATGTCATTCACCGCTTCTCAGCTGCGCTTCGGCTCTCAGCCAATGTTCCATGGAACGTCCCTGCGGGCAACCTTCCTTGAGATAAATCTGATATGCCAGGCTAGCCACATCATCCTGTGAAATTTCAGCCTTCTCCTCCTGAACCGGGACTTCAGCAAAAACTTCCGGTTCCGAAATTGCCGATTTTCCCCCACCGCCCTTTGAGCCCTTGGCGGCAGGACGGCCTGTGCTTTTCCTGACCTTGCCCGCCATAGGTGCAGATGCTGCGACTCCCTTCCTAGACGGTGAAACTTTGGCCTGGTAAAATTTGCGGACCCTTTCCTCGATCTGGGGATCGGTCATCTTGTCGGCTGCTTCAACGGCTTCAATGCGCCCCCCGAGCCTGTTTTTTTCAAGACGTTTTTTCAGTTCTACTTTTGCCTCTCCGGGACCGAATATCAGGATCGATTCCGCATCCCGTATTGAAGCGATGACCTTATCATAGAACTTATTGATTTGGTTTATGAACAATCTGTCCTGCGAGTCATCCGACTGAACCTGCACCCTGTCAAAGCGCGACGTAGAACGCACACCATCATATCGCCCGAGCTGCTTGTCCACTTTCGACTCAATCACATTCACTTTCTCTTTTCCTCCGGAAACAACAGCTATGACAGCCTTGCGATGATCAATCCACATTCCGACTTTCTCATTCATAATTTCCCCCTTTTCTTGGTTTCTGTTTTCCAACTGGAGATAAAATAACGCATTGACAGATCATTTGATATGGGGTAAAACCCTACCTGGCGAAAATGCTGCGAAAACTATGGATACTGCAACGCTTCCAATTCTTTCCGTGATTTCAAGCACACGCCCAGATCTTTCAGCAAACCGTCGGCAATGTCGTAAATACAGCCGTGTATGGCGATTTGTGGAAGCGCTTTCATTTTTCGTCCGGTTTTGACTTTAAAACATATTTCTGGATTTCAATGCAGATTAACACAAGAACGCCTGCGGCGGCGCATACCGAAAGATCGACGATCGACAATCTTTCCGTATGGAAAAAATAGCTTACGGAAGGGACATAGACCGCGATGAGCTGGAGGAATATGACAGATATGATCATGCCCAGGAGAATCCTGTTGCCTGAAAGCCCGGTCTTGAAGAAGGAATCCGTAAGGCTCCTAGATGCAAGCGCCTGAAAGACCTGTGCAACTGCGAGTATCGTAAAAATCATTGTCTGCCACTTCGGACTCCCGCAATGAAAATACCACATGCCTATGGCCAGGGAGATGAGGCCGATGACTGTTCCCGTAATGG
This sequence comes from Victivallales bacterium, assembly GCA_041662825.1. GTDB lineage: Bacteria > Verrucomicrobiota > Lentisphaeria > Victivallales > GWF2-50-93 > GWF2-50-93. Next base: position 4,432 of record JBAZRS010000150.1, read on the forward strand.
CCGTCTGAATTCCCATCGCACGGTTGAAAATATTCTCCTTTGGCGAACATGGGGCTCTCTTCATGATGTTCTTCTCGGCCGGTTCGAGACCGAGGCCAAGACCGAGCAGACCGTCGGTAAGAAGATTGAGCCAGAGCAGCTGGAGCGGCAGCAGAGGAATGGAATTGCCCAGGAAAGGCCCGACCAGCATAACCAGGACCTTTCCGATATTTCCTGCAACGGAGTACTTTACGAACTTCTTTATGTTGTCGTAGATGGACCTCCCCTCCTCCACAGCTGAAACAATAGTTGAAAAATTGTCGTCGAGGAGCACAATGTCCGAGGCCTCCTTCGCGACATCCGTGCCTGTTATCCCCATCGACACTCCTATTTCGGCCTTCTTGAGGGCCGGGGCGTCGTTTACGCCGTCACCGGTCATCGCCACAATATTCCCCTTCCTCTGGAGGGCTTCGATTATCTTCAGCTTGTGTTCCGGGGACACCCTCGCGAAAACTGACGCCTTGTCAAGGACAGATTCAAGATTCTCAACCGTCATCCCATCGATTTCCCTTCCGGTAACGACAAATGACGTCTCTATACCGAGCTGCCTGGCGATGTAGCCCGCCGTGAGCGGATGGTCCCCGGTAATCATTATGGGGCGTATGCCGGCCTCCCGGCATGTCGCCACCGATATAGCCGCCTCTTTTCGCGGAGGGTCGATAAGCCCGAAAAGTCCGGCGAAAATCAGATTCTTCTCGACAGGCTCATCCTTTGAAGCCGCATACTGCGAATTTCGCAGTTGAAAAGCCAGGCCCAGAACTCTAATTCCCTTGGCTGCATGGATGTTGTTTGACTCCAGGATTTTTTCCCTCTGTTCGGCGGACATGCATTCGATCTTGCCGCCGGCAAGATATCTGTCGGATATTTCCAGGAGCCCGTCGACAGAGCCCTTAGTGAAGGCTATATACGGAAATTCATTTGAGGTTAAGCCCGGAACAAGTTTACGCAGGGAGGAGGCTGAAGGGAACTCGTGGATGCTTGTCATCCGTTTCCGTTCCGAATCGAAAGGATTTTCAGAAATCCTTGGAAATTCCCCTTCAAGCACGTCCTTGCCTATCCCGAACCTGGCGGCGGCCACGACCAGGGCGCCCTCGGTAGGATCTCCGATGATCTCATAATTTCCATTGGATGAGCCTTTTATTCCGGAATCGTTGCATAGGGCTCCTCCCGCAAGTACGAGCATGAATTCCGAAACCCTCGAAACAACCTTGTCCTCATAAAGAAGGGCGTCTTTTCCCGAGCCGGCCGACGCAAGGTCCAGGAACACCCCACCGGCGTCCACAAATACAGCTTTCATGCGGTTCTCCGTCAGGGTTCCCGTCTTGTCGGAGCAGATGACAGTGACCGAACCTAATGTTTCAACTGCGGGAAGTTTCCTTATGAGGGCGTTCCTTCTCAGCATTCTCTGGGCACCGATTGACAGGGTGATGGTGACGAGTGCGGGCAGGCCTTCCGGGATAACGGCCACCGCTATGCTTATGGCGGTGAGGGCCATATGAGCAAGGGTGTTTCCCATCACAAGCCCGATCGCAAAGACAATACCGGCGACGGCGAAACCAAGTACTGCCAGGACTTTTCCGACGCGGTCAAGCCGTTTCTGCAGTGGGGTCATCTCGTTTTTCGTCTGCTGCATGAGTTCGGCTATCTTCCCGAGCTCGGTGTTCATTCCTGTGGCGAACACAACGGCCTTTCCGCGTCCCAGGGTCACGGTCGTTCCCATATAAGCTATGTTCAGCCTCTCCTGAATCGGAATATCACCACCGTGCAAGGCCGAATCAGTCTTATCTACGGGATGGGATTCCCCTGTCAGTATTGACTCCTGAATCCTCAGGTTTACGCTTTCAATTATCCTGCAGTCTGCGGGAATTATGTTTCCGGTTTCGATGATGATGATGTCTCCGGGGACGAGGAGCCGGGAGGAGATTTCCTCTATTTTCCCGTTCCTCAGCAGCTTCACAAGGGGGGATGAGAGTTTTTTCAAAGCGGCTATCGCGCGTTCGGCCTTGTAGTCCTGAAAAACCCCCAGAAGCACGAACAGGACGACAATCGCCGATATCGCAATGCAGTCCTTGTATGATCCCATGACGCCGGCAAGTATGGCGGAAAAGACAAGGATGAGCACCATGACCGCCCGGAGCTGTTCCCAGAGAATTGACATCAGGCTTCTTCGCCCTGTCTCCTTCAACTCGTTTTTCCCATAACGCTTCAGACAATCTTCAGCCTGTTCCGAACTGAGCCCGGATGAAATGTCTGAACTCAATATCCCTACCGCCTCTTCCTTTTCCAAGGCATGGAACAGCTTTTTACTTTCCTGTGATCCCATTTTCAAATCCTTTTGTTTCCGTCAATTTTTCCATTTCCGGGCCGGGCATTGTCCATCTGGACTATACTTATTATGTTGATTTTAATTCATTGAAAGCAGCACTTATAACTTTGAAGGAGGATCGCAGCAACAAGACTGCGAGACATGATGCGACAATTATGTCAGGCCATCCCGACGTAAAAAGCCAGACTGCGGCCGCCGCGACAAACACCGACAGGTTTGAAGCAATGTCATTCCTTGAGCATTCCCAGACAGAACTCATGTTTATGTCTTCGCTCCTGTGCTTCCAGAGGAGGAACAGGCATAACGAATTTGCGGCCAAACCCAATATGCTGAATATGCCCATGACCTCGTAGGATGGGATGACATGAACTAGCAGCTGATGAATTATCTGCCATATGACTATGCAGGCGCCAACAAGGATTAGGCAGCCTTTGAACATGGCTACTTTCGCCTTTACAGCACCGCCCTGCGAAACGGCATACAAGCTTAAAGCGTACGTCAGCGCATCTCCGAGGTTGTCCAGACTGTCCGACAGCAGGGCCGTAGACTTCCCGTATAAGGCGGCACCTGCAATGACGAAAAACATTAAGGCGTTTATCCAGAGGACAGCCTTCAACGTTCCACTTTGCCTTTCACGCAACTTCTCAATTGTACAATTTTTATCACAGCAAGACCCCATATTCGACCTCCGGAATGTTCTGAATCCTTAAGGAACATCCAATTATACCGTCTACTTGAATCCCAAAGAAGTCCCGGCTAAAAAAAAGACCTCCGCCATGATGCAATTACGCGTCATTGGCAAAGGTCTTGTTAAGCTTTATTCAAGCTGGCAGAACCAGGCTTCCGCCGGTCATGTTGATTCTGCGCTTTTTTAACTACTCCCCTTTGTCGGAAAAGACAAAAGAATCGATCCTGTAAAACAACTCTGCGTATATTAGATTGCCGATGATTTTTGTCAAGGCAATGGCTTTAAATAAATTCATCCACAAGTCTATCGGGCCCCGATAGCGGCTTCCATCTGGGCCTTGGCGTTTTCAAGGTTCACGCGCGAACTTGCGAGGTCGGCTTCGGCTCTGACAAGATCGGACTGTGCCTGGTTGACGCGGGTGAGGTTCGCGTTTCCGGCCTTGTACTCCTCCTCTACGAGATCGCGCGTCTTCTGGACAAGTCCCAGGGTCTCCTCGAAAAGTGTGACCTGCTCAATAGTCTGCCTGTAATTGTCCTGGGCCTGCCTGACTTCCGATACCACCTGTATCCACTTGGTCATGACGGCCAGCTGGCTCTGCGCGAGCTGGGCCTGCGACTCCTTGAGGTTGAACCAGTTCTGCCCCCCGTTGAAGAGCGTCCACGAGGCGGTCAGCCCGAAGTTGTAGGCCCTGTCCTGGGATCTCGACTCCCAGTTCGTGTACTTCCCGCTGCCGGTGTCCGTCCTCAGATAGCCGTAGAACCCGTTTGCGGAGATGGTCGGCGAGAACGCGCCCCATTTCGCCCACACGTTGAAGTTCGCGGAGAGGAGCGACTCCCTGAAGGCGTCGAGGTCGGGCCTGTTCGCCAGCGCGGTGTCGAGGTAGACGACGATGTCCGACGAGAACTGTTCGTTCTTCGGAGAGAGAGGCGGGAATTCGATGTTTGCCGGGATGTCCGATTCAGTCAGGCCGAGCAGCGCCGCCAGGATGTACTTGGAGATTATGAAACTGTAGTTCGAGATGATCAGCTGGTTTTTAGCCTGGTTGTACCTGACCTTGAAGTTCAGGGGCTCGCTCAGCGACACTTCACCGACCTTGTATTTGAGTTCCGTCTCATTATAGAGTTTTTCGTTGAAGTCGGCATCCGCCTCCGCGATCCTTATGTTCTCCCTGGCGAGGAGGATGTTGTTGTATGCCAGCGCGACGGACTGGAGGAGAAGCCTTTTGGCGTCACGGTCAAGGGCCTCCGCCTGTTTCGCATTATGCTTTGCGATGAGCACGTTCATTTCCCTTACAAGCCCGTCGAACAGAAGCCACTGGCCCTGTAGGCCGCCGCCCTTGGAAAAGGAGGGAGTGTTTCCACCGCCCTCGCCGGAATTAGGGATAAGCCTGTTGTTGGAGAACCCGTATGTCGCGTCTATCGTCGGGAAATACCCAGAAAGGGATGCATAGAATCTTGACCAGGCGGCATTCACAGAATGGCTCGCAGACAGGTAGTCGGGGTTGTTCGCGACGGCTATCTGTTCGGCCGTCTCAAGGGAGAGAACCTGGCAGTCTTCCGGAATAAGCTGCTGCTGATTCCTTTTGAGATCGGCGTATGCGCTCTGGTTGACTGAGTCAGGGATGCCGGGATAGTTGTAGCAGCCTGAAATTAAAACCGTTGCCGAAGAAAGGCACAATGCCAGATATTTCTTATTGAATGCAATCAAATCTCACCAGTTCTCTTAATAATTAATAACAATGCGGCCTTTTTCATTCATGCAGTGAAAGGCATGGTTCCTTTTCCCGGTTCATCCGCCGACACTTTTCCGGACTTGGGCGCATATACGATTGAGTACAGGACGGGAAGGACGACAAGGGTCAGGATCGTCGATGTTACAAGCCCGCCCATAACCACTACCGCAAGAGGTTTTTGGATATCGGCTCCCGAGCCGGTGGCATAGAGCATCGGGAAATGCCCGATGAAACTGGTCAGGGCTGTCATGAGAAGCGGTCTGAACCGCATGTCGCATCCGGTCCTTACGGTATCCGCCGTATTCATCCCCCTCGCCCTCAGCTGCCTGAAGAAGGCCATCAGGACGACACCGTTCTGGACAGCCACTCCGAGAAGGACGATGAATGCGATTGACGCGGAAACTGAAAGCGGCATCTTGAAAATCAGTATTGCCACAATGCCGCCGACAAGCGCGAAAGGAAGGTTCAGCAGCACAAGGGAGGAATCGATTATCGAGCCCAGTGACATGTATAGCAGGATCATTATCAGCAGCAGTGCCACAGGCACCACTATCATGAGTTGTCCCATGGCCTTCTGCTGGTTCTCGAACTGTCCCCCGTACGTCACAAAATATCCTTCAGGAAGCTCCTTGATTACTGGGCCGAGGGCCTTTTCCACCTCTGAGACAAATCCGCCCATGTCGCGGCCACGCACGTTGGATTCGATCACTACGCGCCGCATCCCGTTCTCCCGGCTGACCTGTGCCGGCGCCTCGACTTCGCGGATCTGTACAATATGGGAAAGCGGTATGCTCGTACCCTGAGGGGAATGTATCAGTATCCGTCCTATGGCGTCAATGCTGTTCCTGTATTTTTCCGGAAAACGCACGAGGACTGCAAAACGCTTGTCACCTTCGACCACTTGCGTGGCCACCTTTCCGCCTACCGCTGTTTCCACTATCTCATTGATGTCTGCGAGGTTTATCTTATGTCTTGCCGCCTCCTTTCTGTCGGGAACAATTTCGATCTGCGTGAAACCCGATATCTGTTCGACCTTGACATCCTGCGCCCCTTCAATGCCCTGCATCACGGCCGCCATGCGGCTGCCATATTCGCGGAGT
>JBAZRS010000151.1:0-5015 GCA_041662825.1 Victivallales bacterium
TACCGACAAAGCTCAGGACAAAGCTCGCGACAAAGTTTATTACTGTCAATCAAAAACTCCCCGCCTCGAAATGCGACATCTTCGAACGCCTCAGGATTCCATCGTAATTGCATGCCAGTATCTTTTTCTTGTCATCCTCCGGGATATCCGCAAAAACAACTCTGCCCAGATCATAGCGGGCATCCAGGTTGATCATGTCTGACCCGTATATGATGTTGACGGCGCCTGTTACATTGACTATATCCTCCAGCCACCAGTCGCATACGATCCCACCGCAAATCTCGATGAATACGTTTTGAAAGTCTTTTGAGAGAGCTATGCATTCCTGATAGGTCTTTCTCGAACCGCCGCCGTGCGCCATGATAAGGCTGAGATCCGGATATTTTTCCGCAACTTCCCTGAATTCGCTTATCGGCGGATTACCGCTCCACGTATGGCAGAGGACTGGAGCATGCAACTCATCCGCAACCTTAAATCCGTATTGGTATGACTCTGAAAGCAGCGACCCGTGATAACCGGAAAGGAACTTGAACCCGACAAATCCCTCCGCCCCGACATATTCCCCGGTAAGACGTCTCGCCTCTTCAATCCCATAGGCGGGACTGAAAACGACATATCCGAATATCCTGCCCGGATATTTTTTTATCGCCTCGGCTGTTATCCTGTTTCCCAAATCACAATATGAACCGACTATAGGGTGCGGTGCGGTGACAATAGCATCAATACCGTAGCGGTCCATGTCCCTGACGACATTTTCAAGTTCAGGCTGGTACTGATACCATCCGCTGTAGGTATACTGGCATATGTGCGTATGCGAGTCAATGACCCGGCATGAAAGCGGTTTCCCCGCAAGAACATCTTCCTTCAATCCCATTTCACACCTCCTTCAAGCCGTTTCCAGTTCACGCCCAGTATCGACTTCTTATCCTTGTCCGGAATCTCGGACATGCAAATCAGCGTGATTGGCGGCCCCGGATTGAAGCACGGCATTCCCGAACCGAAAAGGAGCCTTTCCGCCCCGAACAGCTTTACTATCTCTTCAAGTATCTTATAGTCTGCAAACCTGCTCGTATCGAAAAATATGTTCTTCCTTTTTTCAAGAAGAGGATACATGATGCGGCTTTCCAGGAATCCTGCAGAAAGAAAAATGAACGGTATGTCGGGGAATTGCGCTGTGACTTCCGGCAGCGAGGACTTGTCAACCTGATCCCAGTCAATCAGGAGCGGAATCCTGAATTCAGCCAGGATCTCAAGCAGTTTCCCGGCGTAGAACTTGTCAAGGAAATAACGTCCTTTTGCAGGATACGCCTTGACTGCCGTAACCCGATGCCGGCGCAGCATCCCGATCAGTTCCGGGCCGGACGGCAGTTCGGATGTTCCAAGATGTGGACTCAGGATCGGGCAGGGAATGAGGTTCTTGATTTTTGCCGTTTCATCAAACAGCCGGCTGTTTCCGTCCTTCAAATTCCAGTTCAATGACATGAAACTCGAGACTACCGCCCTGGAAATATGATATTTCTCAAGATATTTCGACAATTCCCGGGCAGTCTCGAACTTATATGAAACGCCTACTCCTCTGCCAATCATGCAGTTGACATCGACCGTTCCCGACTCCAGCATTATGTTTTTCATCCAGTTTCCCCATATACTAATCGTCTCATAATTGTTTAGACCCCACCGACCTTGCGTCGGTGGTGAATAAGATTGGGGGGCTAGGTGGCACTCGCCCTAGCCTCCCAATCTTATTCACCAACGGGATAAACCCGTTGGGGTCTCTATTCTATTTCGAGACGACATATACCGATACGACTATAGGCCAGATTAAAGAACCGCCTTCCTGCATGCATCAATGCGCTGTGTCACTGTCTGTGCGTCCCAGTCTGGTGACACGCTTATTATAGCAGTGCGTTTGCAGATGTCTAAAGTTTTAGCGCAGACTTCGTCCCCGTAGTCGGCCCTGAGTCCCTTGTTCTCCTCGAAATAAAACGGATTCATCCTTGGATGGTGATATACGTTCTTTTTCAGCATCGGTTCCCAGTTTGTAAAAACATGCTTTCCGGTATCGATCGGGATATATGCTCCGACGCCCGGGCTTTGTGCAAATTTCCTGGCTTTTCCCTCCGACTCGAACGTGAATGCGACGCTTATCCCGCAGTCTCCGAGAGGATCGTTCATCGGGGAAATACTGAGTCCGGACACAGAACTGAGTTCGCTCCTGATCCGGCCTGCATTTCGCCGCGCATCCGAAAGAATACCTTCAAGACGCCTCAACTGTCCCCGCAGTACCGCGCCCATCAATTCCGAAGCCCTCAACTGCTGGCCCAGGAAAACCGGAATACTGAAATCCTTGGCGTATGGACGGAAAGCGGCTCCGCTATCATGGAATATGGAAGCCCTCTCGTAAACATCAGGGTCGTTGGTGACCATGGCGCCCCCCTCCCCGCAGGAAAGTATTTTGAAATCATTGAAACTGAACGCCCCGGCATCGCCGATCGATCCGAGCCTGCGACCCTTGTAGCTCCCGCCGCCGGCCTGGCAGGAATCCTCTATAACTTTCAGACCGTGCCGTTTTGCTATCTCCATAATCCTGTCCATGTCTGCCGGACGTCCGATCATGTGGACTGGCATGACCGCCTTTGTGTGTCTGGAGATGCGCTTCTCGAAAGCCTCCGGCGACAGCGCCAGCGACTCATCGATATCGGCAATCACTGGTATTGCACCAGCCATGAGCACGGCCGACGCCGTCGCCATGAACGTGTAGGCGGGAACTATCACCTCGTCCCCGGGTCCGATACCAAGACCGATTAGAGCGCATGTCAGTGCCGCAGTGCCTCCTCCGGAAACCAGAAGGGCGTGCTTCATCCCCAAAAGCTGGGCGAACTCCCTTTCGAAATTCACAACCTGCTGCCAGTGACCCGAAGCCGGATTCCCGACCCTGAACAGCTGCTTAGACGCTATAGTGGACTCAAGCAGCTTGATTTCAATGTCTCCGATCCTGTACATGATAATTACTCCTCATCTGTGATTCTGTGCCATTCATTATCGTTTTGTTTATTCCGCTTTTATTGCAAAGCTCCACGCAGATAAGCGATCAGCAGATCAAATTGCTCGGAAACCCTTTTGGGATCACCCGGGGTCGAGATGGAAAATGGAGACCCTATATTGAAAACGCAATCCACGTTAAGAGGAGCCTGCTCGGAAAAGGTGATCGACACTACCGTAGGCAGTTTTCGAACATCGAACGTGTAGACGGCATACCAATGACTTCCTCTCTGAAACACCATCTGATTTGCTGATTGGTTTTCAAGAACGAAATCGCATTTGGCCGCCCACGCATTTGCACGTTGGGACACTTCTTGCTGTGATGCTTCAATCTGGATTGTGCGTTTCTGTTCAATCTTCATTGTTTTCTCCTTTGCTGAACGCTCATGGTCTCCCATCAAGCGAAGCGGAGTTGTCAGAACCAAATCTGGTTATGATTTTGTTTTGTCTTCCTTATTTTATCTTAAGAGAATTTTCTCCGTTTTTTATTTCGGACAAACTACTTCACTGCTGTTTTCAGGTAAACCAGACTCTCCCTCAGCGCCTCAAGCATGTCGGTGGCGCATTCGTCGAGTTCCACCACCAGCCATTCCGCATGGTCGGCGACTTTCAGGATCGGCGGAAAATCCATCGCACCCTTGCCGACCGCAAGCATCGGCTGCCCCTGTACGCACGGCCCGTCCTTGATATGCAGCAGAGGCGCCCTTTTCCCGAGGGATTTCACGATGGATACCGGATCGCTTCCGCCGGTCTTCACCCAGTATGTATCGACTTCGAAAAAAACACACGGGTCAAGCTGCTCGAGCATCATGTCGAACACAAGGCGCCCGTCTATTTTCCCGAACTCCCACCAGTGGTTGTGAATCGCGACGCGGAGCCCGGCATCCTTCGCGGCATTGGCGGCCTCGTTGAAAATCTCACAGCTCTTTTTCACAAGCTCGGGGGTCTTGAAATCATTCGGGCCTTTGCCGCCTATGATTGTGGTGATCCCCAAAGCCTTTGCGTCATCGATGGCCTTGTTCTTGTTTTCGCCGACAGGCAGCGCCATGTGCCCTCCGGAAAGACCGAGTCCGAGGGATTTGAAAAGTTTCACGGCTTTCTCTGGCGTCACTCCAGCAGGCAGGCCCGCAAGCTCGACACCGTCATAGCCCATTCCCGCGATCTTTGAAATCACCCCGTCGAAATCCTTACTTAGTTCATTCCTCACCGAATAGAGCTGAGCGCCGATCTTCTTCTTCATGATTTCTCCTCTTTTGCTACTTTGTTTTGTATTGAAATTATTTCATCTTCCCAATGTAAATCATCTGAATTTGGAATTCTGCCGTGCTTGTCTAGTGAGGCGAGTACCCTTGTCATTCCTTCTTCAAGAGAGATGCATGGCTGGAATCCGGGCACGTCACGCATCAGCTTTTCCGGACTGTAGAAGACATGATGGGCAAAAATATCCTCGGTAATGCCGAAGTTCGGTATGTTAAAAGATTTAAGATTGGCAAATGGGATTCCGACAAGTTCCACTTCGCGTCCGATCACTTTCATCGCAGTCCGATGGTAGTCTGCCCAGGTCATGCATTCGCGCCGGGCAAGATTATATGTCTGCCCGATGCAGTTTGGATTGCTGAGCACACCCGCAAAACCGAGTGCGGCATCATCCACATGCAGGAACTGGTGGAGGGCATTCCCGTCACCGCAGACAACAATTGGATTACCCTTGCGGACGCGGTCAAGCCAGGAAAGATCCCACGACACCTGGCGCAAAAGTCCGAGCCTGGGCCCATAAGTTGTTGAAGGCTTGATAATGACGGCGGGAAACTTTTCCCGGTAAAAAGCCTCCATGTAAACCGCATCTGCGGCGACTTTGCCGCGTCCGTAATCCGATATCGGGCGCAGCGGATGATCCTCCGTAGCCGGCAACCAGTCGTATTTGATCCCATATGTGCATACCGTGGAACAATGGACGAAAACACCGACGCCGC
>JBAZRS010000151.1:5025-10294 GCA_041662825.1 Victivallales bacterium
TCAATCGCAGCATCAAATCGCTCCGACTGCATTGCCTTCTCAAAATTACCGCAGTCTTTGCGATCCATTTTTATGGAACGCACGCCTTCAGCAGGAACGGACCCGCTCATGCCGCGGTTGACACAGACAACTTCATGCCCCTGGGCAAGTAGAAGCCTGACGATGCTTTCGCTTATGTTTCCTGTTCCGCCTACAATTCCAATTTTCATGTTTTCATTCCATTTAGCCTATCAGGCTTTTGACAATCAACATTTCGAGTTCCTCGTAGTTCCTCTCGATTATCAGGGCAGTCACTTTCCTGTCGTCCAAAGACCTGCTGATTTTCAAGAGGCGCAGGAATATTTCACGGCTGTTGCTCAGATGTTTTGTTGCGACTTCGGCCTTCTGTGTACGCATCGCCTTAACATCGAGACCGACCCATTCCCCGCCGTTGCCATAACCGTGTCTGTCGAGGATGCGCACCTGGTTGAAGGCGCGCCGCAGATCCACTGCGCCAAACGCCTTGTCCTGGTCGAACTTCATGCCGTTCTGATCGTTCAGATGTACACTCCACAGTTTATTGTGCGCCATCGCATAACCCATCTCGTCGGAAGGATCGAGGCCTGCGAGAATCGCATGCGCACTCTCAATCAGACAGCCAACGCGCTCAGGCGCATTAGTGAGAAGTCCCAGTCCAACGGCATGCCCGATGGTCGGAATATATGTATGATCCATAGGCTCGTTCGGCTTGGATTCGATCATTATCCTGATTTCGTGATCATAGTCGAGCATTGTCTGCAATGCTTCGGCAATGCGTTTGGTTGCTTCGACAGAATCTTTTGATTCTCGGATATATGTGCCTTCCCTGGCAAGCCAGAGAACGATATTCTTTGTTCCCAGCGCCTTGGCGATGTCTATGGTGCGGAGACTGCGTTCAAGCGCATACTTGCGGCAGGCGGGATCATTGTTGGTGTAGCCGCCGTCGATGGTGCGGGGATCTTCCCAGAGGCGCGGAGCGACAAATTCGGCAACCAGCCCGTGTTCATCGAGCTTTGCCTTGACCTTTTTCGCTTCGGCGATTACCTGCTTCGGCTTGAGATCATTCATGTTCGGTACAGCGTCGTCGTCATGGAACTGCACGCCGTCAAAGCCAAGCTTCTTGTACGATTCCAGCTTTTTGTTGAATGCAATGCTTCCACGTACTGTTGGACCGAACGGATCCGCACCCTCATGGATGTTCCACGGGCCGAATGAAAATCTGAACGTACCTTTCATCGTCATCCTCCTGAAAGTTTATTTAACAACTAATATCCTATATCCGACATTCCCCCTGGGGAATGTATGCGTTTGCAAATAACTTGCATATTCCCGCAAAACAGACCATGCCGTTAGTTCAGCCTCCGGTCGAGTTCCAACATGGCCTTCACCAATTCCGAATGGATATCCAGAAACGGCATCCTGCCGACAATCATCGGAACGGTATCGGCGGCATAGCCGCCGCGGGCGGCGGCCGTCCTGTCCGGAGCATAGCCCATACCGCCATTTGTAATACCCATTACCAGCGTGACCGGCGCCTTTGCCGCCACGACAATATCATTTTTTATCGCCTGCATGATTTCAAGAGGAGCACCCAGAAATTCCACCGGTCCCAGCCTGATGCCCTGTATTTCTGCGTTTTGAATCTGGAGGTTTTCCCCTTTTTCAATACGGCTGATGATGGAACGCAATGCAATCATGGTGACAACTGCCATGCGCACAGCCCCATTCTCATCCGAGGCCCCGCCGGCATACACAAGAGCCTCTTTTTCCGCAAGCATTTCCTTTATCCTGCTCAAAGGAATTTCCTTGGACGAGAATTTCTGCATTACATCAACGCATTTAATGTTGTTTACGGCAATAGGTTTGGCGGTATGCAGACCCTGTCGGACGGAATTTGCGAATCTCGCAGCAATGACGTCGAGGGCCAGCAGCGCCTCTTTTTCAGGCTTATGGACGACACACGAATTGACATCCCCCTGCGCACCCTGCAGGAAAAGCCCGACAGAACCTGGATTCTCGCGTTCCAGATTGTTCATCGCCACTCCGCAAAAGTCGCCGTGGATATATCTTGTCAATTGACAGCAAACCACCGGATGGCATCCGAAATAAGCCATGAATCCGTTCATCTTTCCGTTTGTCTTGTCAATGAATTTCAGCACATGGCATTTGGTGTCTGTGAGCTCCGGCTTTGCCGGACGCCAATCATCAAGCAGGACATCTTCCAATGGCGAAGCGTCCTTGTCATACTCGCGGTTAAGGCCGACTCCTTCGCATGGAACTACGGCATGACGCATTTCTGTTTCCTGCAATTTGTCCAATGCGCCAACACACGCTTTTGCTATTTTGCCGGGCAGAAGGGCGATATATGGTTCGTCCTCATTGCCCCAGCCGATATAACCGCCGGTGTTGGGACCGCTGTGTGTATGAGTGCAGTGTACCATGACACTTTCCGGCGGCACACCGGTTTTTTCCGCAACCAGACGTTTCGCCTTACATGATATTTCAGCAGTGACGCCGATAAGATCGCAACTTACGATGACAGCTTTTTCCCCGTCCTGTTCAAACGCGGCGGCACGCGCTTTCATAACATCGCGTACTCCGATTGAATACCTGTTCAAGTAAGGTCCGAACCCGCACAGTCCTATTCCGACGCGCGGAGTAATATCCACTTCGAAAAATCCGGCTTTCATGATGCTCCACGCCTCATAATTACTCGTTCCATAAATCTGATATCCTTCTTAATTTTTCCGCGACGGAAAATTTTCCTCCCTCATGCTTTAGCTTCCGGCTTGTAATTTATCAGCTCCGCATGGTTTTCCACCACTTTTGTGATTATTGCACAAATCTTTCTTATGGTCTTGATGTCGTTGCCGAGAACCGGATGTGATATGCAGACCGAATTCAAAGTTCCGATTCCTTCGGCTACGGGGCATGAACCGCCGTCGATCCGGTAGTCATTCTTCCCCATGTTGAAGAGAAGATGCTTATAGACGGGACCGTAAGTGCCTCCACAGCCTAGTCCTTCCGCGCCTAACGCTGCAATAATAGTTGACAAAGGAATATCCTTCATCGGCGCCGAATCAAAAATCAGCACGAAGCAATAATATCCCTGCGGATTTGTCAGGCGACCACGCGACTGCACTCTCACACCCTTGAGTTTTGCAACTGTTTTCTCGATTTCCGCGGCGCTTCTGTTGTAGGTGGCGATCAATTTCCTGAGACCTTTAAGCTGTTCTGAGAGAATCAGAGCCTGAAATGCGTTGCCCCGGTAATTGTGGCATCTCAAATCCGAAGGCGGCCCCTGCTTGGCGGCCCCCTGCGCCACGCCGTTAGGATAACCAATATGCTTGGAGCGGTATATTCTGTCCGCAAGCTCAGCGTCATTAGTCAGACAGATTCCCGATTCACCGGCGGAAACGGTCTTGGACTGCTGGAAGCTGAATGATCCGACATCGCCCCACGAACCTGCACCGCGTCCGTTCCAGACGCCACCCTGCATGTGTGCGCAGTCCTCGATTACACCGAGCTTGTGTTTTTTCGCTATTCTGATAATCTTGTCCATGTCGGCCATTGACCCGTAAAGATGGACGGGAATGACCGCCTTTGTTTTCGGGGTGACCGCCTCTTCGAATTTTACCGGATCCATGCAGAGGGTTGTCGGTTCAATGTCCACAAAAACAGGTTTTGCGCCCACGTCCCTGACTGCGGTGGCGGTGGCGATCCAGGTAAGCGCGGGAATGATCACCTCGTCACCTTTCCCTACACCAAGCGCGAGCAGCCCGCATTCAAGCGTCACTGTCCCGTTGACCATGAAAATCCCGTGTTTTGCGCCATGGTATCCGGCATACGCCTTTTCAAACTCCTGTTCGGAAGGGCTGTTGAAGGACCAGTTTCTGGAAAGATAAAGCTCTTTCAGCTTGTCCCCTGTTTTCTCAGAAGTCGGAGGCCACGGGATTCCGGCTATTCTGGTTTCAGACACCGGTTTTCCGCCGAGAAGCGCGAGCTTTGACATTTTCCCACCTCACATGTTTATTAGTTTAGATATTTATTATTGCTAAATATAATTCCATCTTTCAATGCATAATTATAATTGTATTAGCGCGCCATGGCAATTAATGTAAATTGCTAATAGTTAATGGATATTGCTATTATTGGAACATTTACGGATAAAAGGTGCAAGGATGGGAAAAACAGGAAGACAGGATTTATTCAGCAGTAAATACAGACGTTTGCTGTGCTCTCCCGGCAAATTGCATCTCGTATCCTCGCTTTTTCCGCCTGACCATGAACCGCTGGAGGATTGCAAACATAGACGGTGGCTTGAAAAAAACAGCGACAGCCATCAAACAAAAGAAATGCTGGTAGTCCTGGAGGGCAATTCCTTCAACAGTTTGAACGGGCTGATATATCCTGCGACCCCGGGCACAATATTCCTCTTCGACTCATACGAGAAGCACGACAAGAACTATTCGCCCGCCACAAGAAATTCCGCGCATCTGTGGATTTGTTTCCTGAAACACAGGGTGATTGCCCGCATCCTATACATAAACAGGGGGAAATTTGACAACGCTGGAAAGGGCCAACTGATCCTGGAAAACAGCAGGCTCTGCGATCTGCTCCATCAGGAATGGATCGGCATGAAAGACTCCCTCCTTGAAGCAGATCTGAAAAGGAGAAAGATGCTCTCACTCCTTTCGCTGCTCTTCATCGGAATGATCGAACAGGACATCTCCGGCAATGATGCGGAAGCCGGTGACGGGAACCGTCAGGCGAAAATAATACACGCCATACATCAGCACATATGCGGCAGTACAGGCAAGGCCATGACAGTTGAAAAACTTGCGAGGATCGCAGGATACAGCAAGTTCCATTTTTTCCGGCTCTTCAAGAAGCACACGGGACAAAATGTCCTCGACTGCATAAATGAGTCGCGGCTGAGGAAGACCCGGGAAATGCTCAAGGAGGGACTTCTGCAGAAGCAGATCTCAAGTGAACTCGGATTCTCCTGCCCGTCCGCGTTTTCCAACTGGTACGCCAGGCGCAAAAATTCTTAAAGCGGACTGTGCCCGAAACCCCAAATCTCGAAATACGAATCATGCCATAAAGGTATTGTTTAGACCCCGCCGACCTTGCCGTGCCCGCCATAGCATCTTAGCGACGGGGGGTGTCGGTGGTGAATAAGATTGGGGGGCTAGGTGGCACTCGCCCTAGCCTCCCAATCTTATTCACCAACGGGATAAACCCGTTGGGA
>JBAZRS010000152.1:0-10290 GCA_041662825.1 Victivallales bacterium
AGTCTTTTCAGGGCCATATTCCGAAATAAGAACATCCCTCAAGGTGAACTGCATCAGCCTATAGACTGTAACATCCATAGTCATCCCCAGATTTGGGCGTCCCAGATTAATATCGCCAATCATGGATCAATCAAATTGAGGCGCGCTTCTTTCTTCCTTGAACATAGACAATCTCCTGTTAGAATATTATGGCATTTTGAGAATATCGGACAATGTCAAACCGGAAGGCGATCATTTCTTCGCCGGAGACTCGTACCACTTCTCCTTGGGGACCCATACTTTTCCTTCAGGCTGGGCTTCGAAATTCGGCGACATGATCTGGACCCCGTACTTGTTGAACTCGTCCTGGATATTGGCGTGAAGCTCGGCCTTCACCCTCGCATAAGTCTCAGGCTTATCCATGAAGGCGTTGATCTCGTATTCGACATAGAAATCGTCCATTTTTTTCTGAAGGACGAACGGCTCCGGGGTCTTCTTGATCCCGGATGTGCTTTCGGCGGCATTTATCAGCATCGCGTGGACCTGGCGCCATGGCGCGTCATAACCTATGGTGACACTCGTGTGAACAATAAGGCCATCCGACTTCGACAGTCTGGAATAGTTCTTGGTGATGGAGCCCATCAGCACCGAGTTCGGGATGTTGATCTCCTCGTTCTTCAATGTCTTCAGCTTTGTGGAGAAGAAGCCAATTTCCATGACCTTGCCGATGTTCTGGTCGATCTGGACGAACTCCCCGACCTTCATCGCGCGGGAATACATCAGCACCATTCCTCCGATGACCTGTCCGACCATGCTGCTAGCGCCGAGAGAGATTAAAAGTCCGAGGAAGACGCCGATTCCCTTGAAGGCGTCGGTGTTGCTTCCCGGAATGTACGG
Source organism: Victivallales bacterium (assembly GCA_041662825.1). Lineage (GTDB taxonomy): Bacteria > Verrucomicrobiota > Lentisphaeria > Victivallales > GWF2-50-93 > GWF2-50-93. The sequence goes on from JBAZRS010000152.1 coordinate 877, forward strand.
GTAAGCCATGACAATACCGAAAATCCAGATCATTCCGGTGAATATCTTGGAAGTCGGGGACGCGGCCTCCGGATCAATCCAGCTGATCACGATATCACCCCTTGTGACTTTCGCGAAGAAAAGCTTCGAGATTTTGGCAAACCAATGCGTGACCATTAATATTATAAAAGCGACGAACAGTTCCGGCAGGGATTCAATAAACCTGGACAGGAGTCCACCTATGATGCCTATGATGTATCCTCCAAGCTTCTTTCCCCAAGGTTCAGTATATGGGAACTGGTGCAGGATGAATGTGACAAGCGAGTAGGTGCAGAAGATGATGACGGCCCAGTAAAGCAACCTGTATATAAGGGCGAAGAAATGCAGATCGATGGAAAACGTGGAGAACCCAAGCTCCCTCAGCCTGCTGTCCAGATTTTTCTCCAATTTGTCAATCCTAGGCTTCGTCCAGCGCTGGACTCTGCCAATGGCAAAGATGATGAAAACATAAACCAGAAGTCCGACCAACGAAAGCCCGGCACCTATCAGATTGGTTTTGGGATCCTTCTGTTTCCGTATGAGTTCCAGGACGTTTTCTATCCTGTGAACAGTTTCCATAACTACCGCCTCTACAGATTGCTTGGAAAACGGATCCAGATCATTGTTGCTCAACAGCATCAGCAGTTCGCCGTCGAGTGTGATAACAGTACCTTCAGTGGTTACCTGGGTGTCTACGGTTTTAGATTTACCGCTTTTAGTCAGATCCGAGAATCTCTCCTCAACGGCCTTGACTCTCTCGGCGGGTGGATGCCCGAACACCGACCCCCTCAAGATAATAATGGGCCTGTTGAAGAATTTCACCAGGGCGGGTTCTACGGCGGCCTGGGCTTCGACGGTTTTCTCTATGGCTTTCTCCTTGGCCGTGATATCCTGGGAAAATGTGACATGTGATGCCAGAATTGCGACAATCGCAAAAGCAAGCAGCAAGATCTTCAAGCAAGTTTTTTGCATTTTTATAAATTCCCCTTAGTATTCAAATCCAGTTTAATCCTGTTATCCTGTCAAAAATACAATTTCCCATGCGATTGAATTATTTCAAGCTTTCTATTTCCTTCTGCCTGTCCAGAATTTGCATGATCATCCTCCGCTTCACACTCTCCGGAACATTTTCCGCCATGACGGAACCGCCCTCCCAGCCCGACATGAAATTCAGCACAATGGACACCAGGCCAAAATAGGCCTCTGTGCTTTCCCGGTGATGAACGGCCAACTCCTTCCCAGTAGCCGGCGACTTTATCTTGAAATCATATCCGTAATTAAGATCCGCATGCAAGGGCACCATGCCGACGGTCAAAATGGTGAAGACCAGATTTGCATGGTCGCCCCAGGACATGTCATAAAGGACCGCCTTGCGTATGTCGTAGACTTCCAGGTCGGGTTTCCCGACAGCTTTCCCGGAGAGCGAAAGTTTATCCGAGATTTTGGCGTCGTGAAACATCTTATACACCTCTATCGCCGGGGCATATCCTCCCACATACCGGCATCCATCTATCATGATTGGTTCGCCCGTATCCTTCTTCGGACAATCCACGGAAATACCCGGCTTCTTATCCCTGCTATTGAGGTTGGCCTCGCATCTCCTGTCAAGTGCGGCATTTTCATCGTCGCTAAGATTCGGGAGCGAGCGAATCACCGTGCATCCGGACAGGAGCAGGATGCATAAGGAGGAGAAGCATAGTGTTTTGAACATTTAAAATCCTTTTCGAGTTGAAATTAAAAATACACTCCTATTGTACCGGACGAAAAAAGCACTTTCCTTTGCGTTAAGACATCCATCAAGGCTGCAAGGGAGTCGGATGATAACCCCTACTTTCTGCTCCGCAAGCTTGTCAGACGCGCAGTCAGCGCCCTTGAAACGGCGTAGGGCAGGCATATGAGAATCGGCCCGACCACCAAAGCTGCGCCAGGATGCACTTCCTTATATAGGACAAATTGAAATATGACATCCAAAATTATTCCCAGGGCAAGCAGATTGCTAATGTGCGACAGCCCGCTTATCAGCAATTCCCTTCTACGTTTTGGATGGAAAACCAGTGCCCACAGATAAGGAGGATTTCCCGCCTTGACATCGGCCAGGCCACCGCATACCCCCAATATGATCGCAACAATCGGCTGAAGGATAAAGCGAAAATTGCCGGATCCTGTAAACCTCCTAGGCAATTCCTCCAGGAACTCGCTTGAGAATAAATACACACGCCCCGTCTGGAAAGTGTCCATGATGGCAAACGGTATAGTTGCGACAATGACAATGAACGCCAGCGCCGTCACGATGTTTTCGCATCCCAGCTTCATGTCATCACCCTCTCGGTAAAAAAGTCGCCTTGCCTTAACATGACTGGAACGCCAGCAATTTTCTGGCTTTTGTGGACTTAACCGGCTCCGCCGGGACTCTTTAATCTATTATTGACAGGATAACCCGCCGTTGCCCTGCGGGCTTCCGCCTACGCAAAGAAGCTATGGCGTGACAAGATGGCGAGGCACGCAGGATTTTCTCTCTATCCCAAAGGGATAAGGTAATATAGCCTGTGGTTTCAACCACAGGTAGATCACACACGCCGTCCGTCTTGAAGAGACGGAGTTGTTTTAAAAGTCAAACTAAAAAAACGCGTATATGCTCCGTCCATTCAGGACGCAATCATCATGATTATAATCCCTATGGTTGAAACCATAGGCTATATTACTACACGCTTTCAGCGTTAAATTAACACAAGCTTTTTCCAAGATTAAAATACAACTACCCATATAAATTAGACGGCGGCGCACCCACCTCTATTTCTGTTCGCCGCCCACCTGTTCCTTTACGAGCTGTTTATGGATTTGCTCGCGATCAGTGTCCAGCAACATTTTGGCGTCGACTCGTCCGAATATGTCCAGTAAAATTGCAATCATGCCGGTCCAACCCGTCTGGTGGCTGGCTCCGAGTCCCGCCCCGTTGTCCCCATGGAAATATTCATAGAAGAGGATCAAATCTTTCCAATGCGGATCTTTCTGGAACTTCTCCGTACCGCCGTAGACCGGACGTTTTCCACTTTCATCTCTGAGGAAAATGCCGGAGAGCCGGTTGGATATCTCCTGTGACACTTCGAAGAGGGTCATGTATTTGCCTGAACCTGTCGGGCACTCGACCTTGAAGTCATCGCCATAGTACTGGTAGAGGTTTATCAGTGCGCGGATGACCAGTATATTGACTGGCATCCAGACCGGACCGCGCCAGTTGGAGTTGCCGCCGAACATCCCGGTGTTTGATTCCGCAGGCAGATACTGGACCTTGTACTCCTGCCCTCCGGTCCAGAATGTGAAAGGATGATCCTGATGATACTTCGACAGGGAGCGTAGTCCGTACGGACCCAGGAACTCATTTTCATCGAGCATGTATTTGAGCACCCGTTCCAGCTTCTTCTTGCTGAGGATTGACACAAGACGCCGCCCCTTGTATCCAATGGTACCTTCTGGCGCCACTTGGGCAATCACCTCCGGATGGCGTTTCCGGAACAGGGCTATGAGTTCCGTCAGTTTAGGGTACCTTGTTGCGGCATCCGCCGCAAACACTGTGGATGCGCAGAGAGGAAGAAGTCCAACCATTGACCGGACCTTCAGGCGCATCGCCTGCCCGTCAGGCAGTTTCAGCAGATCATAGAAGAATCCGTCCTCCTCATCCCACATCTCGTCCTTGTTCTCTCCGACGCGGTCCATTGCATAGGCGATCCATATGAAATGCTGGACGAACTTGAAGGCGGTCTCCTCGTAGATGGGATCGTGTTCGCAGAGGATCAGCGCCATTTCCAGCATGCACTGACAGTAGAACGCCATCCATGCCGTCCCATCAGCCTGTTCCAGGTGCCCGCCAGTAGGGAGCTGGGCGCTGCGGTCGAATATGCCGATATTGTCCAGGCCCAGGAAACCGCCTGCGAAGACATTGCGTCCGGCGGGATCCTTGCGGTTGATCCACCAGTTGAAGTTGAGCATCAGGCCATGGAAAGAGCGTTCAAGAAATTTGATATCCGCGCGGCCCAGCCCCTGCTCGTACTTGTAGAGCCAGAGAGTAGCCCAGGCATGCACCGGAGGATTGACATCGCTGAAATTCCATTCGTATGCGGGAATCTGCCCGTTCGGATGAAAATAGAGGCTTCTCAGCATCATCAGCAGCTGTTCCTTGGCGAAGTCGAAATCCACCAGGGAGAACGTGATCGTGTGGAACGCCAGATCCCAAGCGGCAAACCACGGGTACTCCCATTTGTCGGGCATCGATATCACGTCGCGGTTCAGCATGTGGAACCATTCCGTGTTACGCGTCCCGCGATTTTCGGCCCCGAGCAGAGGATGGCTCTTGTGTTCCAGCAACCACTGCTCCAGATCAAAGAAGTAGTACTGTTTGCTCCAAAGCATTCCCGCCAGCGCCTGGCGGTGTACTCGACGCTGATCCTCGTTCAGGGCCTTCGGAGTGATCCTGTTGTAAAATTCATCCGCTTCCGCCTGACGGGTCTTGAATATTCCGTCGAATGTCTTGAAGTTGTTTTCAGGTTTGCCCTTGGAGAGGCGGAGCCGGACGACACTGCTTCCACCGGCTGCTACTTCAAGGATATAATGGGCCGCAGCCTTTGTCCCGGTCCTTGCGGGATTCACGGCATCACGTTTCCCGTTTACGACATATGAATGAAACGCATCCTTGACGTATTGAGACAAGCTTGGTGATCCCCAGAGACGTTCGTTGTTCGTCTCGTTATCGGTAAAGAGCAGTTCCGGATTGCCGTCGCAGGTCATGAAATAGTCGCCAAGCTCATAATGCGATGCGCGGATAACCCCAGATGATTCCTGATTAACCTTAGGTTTGGGCCCTGATTCCGTGATCCAAGACCAGTCATTGCGAAACCAGAGAGTCGGCAGGACACGGATCTTGGCCGATTCAGGACCGCGGTTATGGACCGTAATCCGGATGAGCATGTCCTCCGGTTCCGCCTTGGCGTATTCCACAAACACGTCGAAGTAGCGGTTGTCGTTAAAGATTCCCGTATCGAGAAGCTCGTATTCCATTTCCTCTCGGGAACGGCAGCGGTTCTTCTCGATCAGTTCGCAGTAGGGATACTCGCGCTGGGGATACTTGTAAAGGTACTTCATGTAGGAGTGAGTCGGGGTGCTATCGACATAGAAATAGTATTCCTTCACATCCTCACCATGGTTGGCCTCGCTGTTGGTGAGTCCGTAAAGGCGTTCCTTCAGTATGGGATCCTTTTCGTTCCAGAGGGCAAGGGCGAAACAAAGCTGCTGCTTGTCGTCACAGATGCCCCCGAGTCCGTCCTCACCCCAGCGGTAGGCGCGTGAGCGCGACTGGTCATGGGTGAAATAGTTCCAGGCGTCGCCATTGTCACTGTAATCCTCGCGGACAGTTCCCCACTGCCTTTCGCTTAAGTAAGGTCCCCACTTCTTCCATGGTATTCCCGCCTCACGGGTTTCATTTAGGCGCTTCTGCTCCGTTACGTCTATGAATTTCTGTTCAGCCATGGCATATCCCCCTTATTATGATTATCAAGCTGATTTATAAACTGATAGTGTCTGCAGTTAAAGTTAATGCATACAGACTGTTAGACTGTAATATTATATTCCGCACATTATTTCTTTACAATGAAGCAATTCGACTTATCCATATGGGCAATAACCCTACCTAATGACACAATTCGCCACAGACGGTACAGCAACACACCGGGATACAAACTTTTCTCAAGTTAGGCGGTCATGGGCCGCAACTTCAATAATCTGAACATCTAACTTCAAACTTCGAATGAATTATTTTTTAATTCAATGTTCGATGTTCAATGTTGGATGTTCATTTCCTTGAAATTCCTTAATGTCAAATTTTCAGTCCTCCACCGGCTCCCACGTGTCGTCCGGATTATATTCCGTCATGTCTGCCGCCAGCTTGGAGGTGTCGTCGCCGAGATCCTTCTCGAAAACCACACCTGTCTTAGAGACAATGAAAGTTGTAATACCCGAAATCCCGTAACTCGCCGGATATGCGAGCAGGGCGAATCCTTTTTTCATCTTGCCGTCGACAAGATAGGACTTTTTCCCTCCCGGTGCGGCAGGTCCCTGGGCGGTCAGGATCTTGTAAAAATATCCGTAGTAAGGCTTGCGGCTTTCGGCGGGGACATCCTGCGAGGCGAGTACGATAAGAGCGCCGAGTTGAGTTTTCTCTTTTGCGTCTTTATTCTTATTATCCCAATAAAGGCCGTCCTTTGCATTCGGGTCTCCGAAGAACTTGCTGGAGTATTCCTTAACAGCGCCTGCGGCCAGCTTCATCCTGGCATATTCCTCCTCGGAACTGGCAATCGTCCTGCAGACCCTGATGGCATTCAGCTCGTTCCTGCCGATCCTGCGGTTGATGAGTTCGTCTATTCCGCCTTCCGTATAGAAAAACGCCTTGCCGTCATATATTGCCAGAGGTACAGCGAACGGCCAATTGTCGTTTCCAATCTCGACAAAGATAAGTTTTCCGTCCCTGACAAGATTCGCCTTCTCCCCAATCTTCTTTGCGAAATAGGCTCTTGACTCAACATCATACTTCTCATCCCCGGAATAAACGATATCCTTGCCCTCAGGACCGAAAATTTCTATGAGCCGTTTGGCATCATTTTTCCCGGCCGCATCACTAAGCGCAGCAACCGCCTCTTCGGGCGTTGAAAAAACTACCTGCCCGACACCAGGCTTCACTGAAGCGCATCCGGAAATTAAAAGCGAAAAAGCCACTGCAATCAAAAAATATTTTAACTTAACCATGTCTATTCCCCTTGATATTAACTTCTCTATTCGTAATTCGTAATTCCCAATTCCCATCCCCCTTACCTTCTTCCGCCTCCACCGCCGCGTGCAGCTCCGCCGCTGGGCCGGGAAGCGGCAGGACGTGAAACAGAACTGGCGGAACGGTTTGAGGCCGAGGAGCTTTTTGAGCGGCTCGCATATCCGCGATCGCTGTATGCACGTTCAAGGTCGCCGTTGCTCTGTGCGCCTGCAAGGGCGTTACCCTTGGCCTGTGCTACGGCAGGCGAACGCTCCGGGTTCTGGATGTTTTTGGCAGCTGCCGTTGCTGCGACCGGCGAACGGTCTGAGTTTGGGCGGTTCTTGGCGGCTGCCGCAACATCCGACCATGACGGCCCCCCGGTCTCGACTCCCTGGGTATCCGTCAAAACCGTATTGCTAGATTGAGCAGCATTCGCAGAAGCGGCCTGAGCATGGGTCCATTGCTTGCCAGCGAGATTATTCGCATTGTATTTGCCCTGATATGCAAAATAATCGTTATTGTAATGAGAGATGTATCCGTTGTTCCAGGCGCATCGGTAGGCCAACGCCCAGGAAGCGCCGTAATATGCGCGTGGCCATGAGGGAGCGACCATGACATTCGGATATTCATATGATGCGCCGTCGTTCCATGAGCCATAGGAATCCGACGGAACATAGTTGTTCACATACACGACCTCCGGACTTGCGCTATCTATCTGTATCTGCCCTTCCTGTGTAGTAGTGACAGTCTGGTTACTGTCGGACTTGAGAGTACCTGCCTTTAAGGCCTTGGCACGCATTGCCTGTACGGTGGCCATCAAATCATTCTGCTGGTCGAGGAAGGCGTCACCGAGATCCTTGGTCCAGTCCAGATTGTCATTCATCTTGGAGAGCAAGTCCGGGAAGAAGACCAGTCCCTGTACGCTGGGATCCCATTTTTTGCTCTTAAGTTCATTTTTGACGTCGTCCTGGGATAGGGATGGATTTTTCATGACCCATCTCCTGGCGGCAGTCACGTCCGCCGGATAAGTCGATGCTGCGAGCACCTGCGCCAGGAGGTTGTCCGGATAAAGCGCGATCGGGGCGACAAGCTGTTCAAGCAGCGCCTGCGTGAATTTCTTCTGCGCCGCCGCGGGAGGCGGAGTTGCCTTTGCATCAACGGGCGCTTCTTGGGCGCCCAGGAGAAACATGACAGTGAAAGACAGGAGCGACAAAACAATGATTCTCATTTTGCACCTTTTTTTATTTGCAGATTACAATAGACTGTCCTCTTCATTTCCTACTCCGCTTCCAATTCCCGCTTTGCTTCCGCGAGCTGCTTCAGCGCATCCTTGCCGACCTTGGGATATTTCAAATCAAGGGAAGCCAGCGCGTCGATCACGGCCGCCGCGACAACCACACGGGAAAACCATTTGTTGTCCGCAGGCACCACGTACCAGGGGGAATCCTCCGTCGCGGTATTCCGGATCATGTCCTCGTAAGCCTCCATATAATCGTCCCAGTATCCCCGCTCCTTCATGTCCGCGGTTGAAAACTTCCAATTCTTCTCCGGATTATTCGCCCGCTCTATGAAGCGCCGTTTCTGCTCCTTTTTGGAGACGTTCAGGAAAAACTTCCTGACTATGACACCGTTGTGCGTCAGATAGCTTTCAAAATTGCGGATGTCCTTGAACCGCTCCTCCCATATCCCTTTACCGAGCAGTTCCGGAGGCAGTTTCTCCTTGGCCAGATATTCGGGATGAACCCGAACCACCAAAGTCTCCTCGTAATAGCTGCGGTTGAAGATCCCGATGTTGCCGCGGTTGGGCAGGCACTTCATGCAACGCCAGAGATAATCGTGTTCCAAATCCTCGGCAGAAGGCGACTTGAAGGAATAAACCTGGCAACCCTGGGGATTTACGCCGGACATGACGTGTTTGATTGCGCCATCCTTCCCGGCCGCATCCATCGCCTGAAAAATAAGAAGCACCGCCCAGCTGTCCTGCGCATACAGTTTGTCCTGGAGTTCGGCCAGGGCCTCGACCCCGAGTGCTAGCGCCTCCTTTGCGCGCGGCTTGTCTTCGGTTCCAAATCCCTGGGTGTCGTCCGGATCATAATCCTTAAGATGAAACTTCTTGCCGTTGTCGATACGGTACGGTTCCGCAAACTTGTGGGCCTTCCTGATGATCTTGTCCATTTTCATGAGCTTTTCTCCCTGGCTGCCAAACTGACAGGCTTTTTGAGGTTCCATATAGTTATGGAAAAGTATTACAACAGTGATGAAGAAGCAAGGTGTTTGCCCTTAAAATTTGCTTTTACGCCGCACATGATATTCTCCATATGGTTGTAGCGCGAAGGATGCAGGCGAAAATCCGTGTTAAGGAAACAATCTGCTTGTTTAAAACATATCATTGAAATTATCGGAGAATAATGCAATAATAAGAGCTATAGCAAAACACAAGGCAACATCATGTCGTCAGATCTTAATCTGAATAAAAGGCAGACCGTGCTGGTAGTGGATGACACGCCGGACAACCTGTCGCTTATGAGCGCACTGCTCAAAGACCTTTACAAAGTGAAAGTCGCCAATCATGGGGAGCTTGCACTGAAAATCGCAGGTTCCGA
>JBAZRS010000153.1:0-10283 GCA_041662825.1 Victivallales bacterium
CCACGGCGGTCTTTCCCTTCAGAAGATGTGCAACATCGTTCCCTTTCGACGGGGACACTCTCGAATATTTTGTTATCGCATGTATTTCCATTTTATGGTCGTGGCTTTCCTGTTTATTTATTAAACACAATTATTTAAAACAAATTCTATTTGTCGCCGGCTGACACCGGCATCCCCGGAGCAAGTGAGGCGAAGTCTCCTTCGAGAACCATTGCCGCGCATATGAACGGTCTTGCCGTAATCACCTTCAGCCTCAACGGTCTCCCGTCCCTTGTCGTCACCCGCCATATGAGTCCGGTATTTACCCCATTCGCCGTTCCCGCATCCAGTATCGCTATCTGGAGTTTTTCATTTACGGCCAGAATTCTGCATTTATCCGTTTTCTCTTCTAATTCCGGAGGAGCCGTCAGGGCGTTGAGCCTGTCTGCTGCCGCCTTCAAATCATCCAACTTGAACTTCACCCTGATCCTGTCTGTCTCGGTCAGATCCTTCTTTTCGAACACCGTTCCGATGAACCGCGAGAGCTCGATCGTTTTATCAACAAGGCCTTTCATCTCCTGGCGGATGTATGCGAAGGATTCAAGAGACTTAAGTTCTTCCTCGGATACGTTCTTCTTCTCGGAGTTCGCAACAGTTGAAGCAACGCTTAACTGCAACCGCCGATAAGAAATAAAAACCTCTTCACTTTTTAAAAGAACATCGGCAAGTTCCTTCCGCAGCATTTCAGTTTCTTTCCTGGCTGCTTCCAGTTCCACCAAATTGACGGCATCGTCGGCGACGCCCCCCTTCATATCTGACCTGCTGCTTTTCAGCGGTTCCGCATCAAGTTTTTCGTCATTAGCAAGTAGTGCGGAAAACAGGGCGTAAAAGATAATCGGTATTATGCAAACTGTCCAGTTCAAGTTTGTAAAAATATTAAAAAAAATTGACAAACCAACATATTTCATAACACTGCCGTCGAATTTCGCTGTCCAATAACAAACAGATATTCAGACAGAAACGGCAAATATAAAGCTAAAAATGAAAAAGACAAATTTTATTCAATTATTTTACTCTTTTATATATTTCCCGACAATCTTCTTCAACGCCGCAAGCTGTTTTTCAGACAGATTCCCTTTGGCGGCGAACTGCTTTGAAAGAGAGCTGAAAAATGATTTGTCATCAAAAGTCCTGAAACCTTTTTTCACCGGTTTCTCCCATTCGGTAATTCCGCCGAGCTGGTCAATCAGCTTCTGTATCTCCTCGGCGTTCGCACTTGACGCCGGAGCGCCCTTTCCGCCTGCGGCGGATGCGGTTTCGGCGAGGTTCAACCTTGAGGAATAATTTTCAAAATCCGGTATCTGCTCCTTGTACTTCACTGTGAGTTTCTTTACGGCGCTGATCTGTTTTACAGAGAGTATTCTGCCGTCTTCAAGCTGGTTGTTGATGGAGGTGATGAATTTCTTATCGTCAAATTTCCTGCCGCCGCGCCTGCGCTCGGTCTCCGGATCGGCGGTTTTCACCGACAGCAGCTTGGACAGCACCTCTTTGAATATGTCCATTTCAGCCGCCTTTTCCGCCGCTGTCCTGGGATCTGCCGAAGCTTCTCCCTGCGCCTTTGAATCGGCCGCCGCCTGCGCCTCCTCCGGATTAACGCCAAGTTCCGTCATTTTTAAATTGTAGTCGGGGATCTGATCCTTGTATTGTAATGCGAGACGCAGCATCACGCCCCACTGTTTTTCGGATATCGCCCCGTTCTTTTCAAACTGCCCCTTTACGGATTCGACGAACTTATGGTCGTCGTAGGTTCTGCGGGCCTTCTTCTCCGGCGCTTTCCAATTTTGAACCGCGTCAAAGAGGTGAACGGCCTTCTCCGCTTTCTCCTTTTCCGGAGAGCCCAGGGTCTTCGCTTCCCCCACCCATGTTGAAAAGCTCTTGTAGAACTCCTCCAACATGGCCTGCCACTGGATTTCCCCTTCCTCTACCTTGTCAAGCTTGAGTTCCATTTCGGCTGTAAAACCTATCTGGAAGAGATTTCCCAGGTTTGCCACGAGAAAGTCGTTCACCTTGAAGCCGAGCACCGTAGGAATCAGTTTTCCCTTAATCTTGTCGACATATTTTCTCTGCTGGATTGTATTTACGATTGTGGCGTATGTCGAAGGCCTGCCTATCCCGTTCGCCTCAAGCGCCTTGATAAGCATGGATTCTGAATATCTGGGAGGCGGCTCCGTGAACTTCTGTTCGGATTTGGAATCGAGGAGCAAGACCTTCTGCCCCTTGACAAGTTCAGAGAGGGAGGCCGTCGGCATGAATTCATCCTCATCGGGACCGTCGTCGGCCGATTTGTCGTCCTTGTCCTTGTCTAGGAAATCATAGACCTTGAGGAAACCTGCGAAAACGGTTTCCGTTGCGGTTGTCCTGAAAATGAAATTCCTGCCGTCTGATCCGGCTATGGAAGTGTCGACTGTTGTTACTTTCTGTTCTGCAGGCCTCATCTGGCTTGCTACAAAACGTTTCCAGATAAGAGTGTAGAGTTTCATCTGGTCGGGCGAGAGAAAGGATTCCAGTTCCTTGGGGGTTCTCGCAACATCTGTCGGACGTATCGCCTCGTGGGCCTCCTGGGCCCTTCCAGCGCTTTTGAAGAAATTAGGCGTGTCCGGAAGGTATTCTGAACCGATATTTGAACTGATATAGGAACGGCATGCCTCCTGCGCCTCTTTTGCTATGGTGAACGAATCGGTTCTCATGTAGGTTATAAGACCGGCTGGCCCTGAGGATCCGAGGTCGACACCTTCATAGAGCTGCTGGGCGATCCGCATTGTGTGGCTGGCTGAAAACCTCAGTGCCGGACCTGCGGCCTGCTGAAGGGTGCTTGTTATGAAAGGGGGCGGAGCGTATCTTTTGCGGGGCTTAATCTCATTGTTTGCAATTCTGAAATCGCCTGCGTTCCGAATGGACTCAAGGGCCCTGGCGGAGTCTTCGCCGTTTGTGATTTCAGCTTTCTTGCCGTCGATCTGGAAAAGTCTGGCCTGGTATTTTTTCCCGCTGCCACTCGGTTCTATTTCAAGGTTGACCGTAAGGTTCCAGTATTCCTGAGGCTGGAAGGCCAGCACCTCGCGTTCCTTTTCACAGACTATCCTCAATGCCACCGACTGTACGCGTCCCGCGCTTATCCCCCTTTCTATCTTAGACCAGAGGATTTCACTGACCTTGTAGCCGACAAGACGGTCAAGTATCCGCCTTGCCTGCTGGGAGTCCACAAGATTCATGTTCAAGTCGGCCGGATGCTGAAACGCATTGTTGACGGCGCTCCGCGTGATTTCGTGGAATACGACGCGGCTGAAAGGAGCCTTTGTGGATTTCTTCAATGCCTCCCTGAGATGCCAGGCGATCGCCTCGCCCTCCCGGTCGGGATCGGATGCGAGATATATGTTTGAAGCGTCGCGGGAGACCGCCTTGAGATCCTGTATTACTTTCTTTTTCGTCTCCTGATAGATCGGCGTGAAATTGTTCTTTATGTCAACACCGAGTGTTCTTTCTGGCAGATCGCGCACGTGTCCCATTGATGCGAGGACGTGATATTCGTTTCCGAGAATGCGCCCGATCGTCCTTGCTTTTGCGGGGGATTCGACAATAACGACTTTTTTTCCATCAGACATAATTGAAATTCCAGAATTAAAGATTTCTGCCGCGGTCCAAGGCAGGTAACGGATTTATTACCTCAATGAAAACCTTTTTCCCGGCAGTTGCGAAATAAGTTTTTTCATTTCCATTTTCATCAGAAGCGAGAGAAGTTTCCCGGCGCCCATGCCTGTTTCCTCGACCAGGGAATCGGCGCTTGCATCTCCATTCTTCAAAAGGCCGATTATTCTGCCTTCATCTTCGGTAAGTTTCAAGCCGGGTTCTTCCCTTTCGTTTGTAACATCAACATTATCAACAAGTTTATAGTTGGCGGCCCGGGGGATTCCGGGAAAGAATTCAAACTCCTCCATGATGTCTTCAAAGCTTTCCGTAAGTTTTGCGCCCTGTTTGATGAGCGAGTTGCAGCCCCTGGCCTGCGGATTGTCGGCCTGTCCTGACTCTGCTAAAAATACTCATACAAAGCTCCTTAATCTTATCCATCCATTACTTTCCATTATTTGGGGCTGGAACAGGTTTCTCAGCCTTCAGTTCGGTTGCTGTCTTGGCACCTTTGGAACGGAGAAGCGCAATAATTTCTTCTGGTTGGGTGCTTAAAATTGCTTCGTCTAACGCAGTTTTAGTTTGAATATCATAAATTCCAGACTGATATGTTGCATTTATATTCACTCCTCTCTCAACAAGAAACAATATCGATTCTTTTTTTTCAGCGACACTCTTGCCGTTGCGTACAATTGACATCAGCAAGGTATCTCCACTCAGGTTCTTAGCATTAACATCAGCTCCTTTGCTAACAAGCAATTCAATTATTCTCTTGTCATCCGAATACAGCAATGCAGGAGCTTTACTGCCACTTGTTAAATTTATATCCGCACCTTGCTCAACCAGATATTTGACTATATCATAGTAAGAATATTTACATGCCCCCATTAGAGGCGATTCCAGCTTGCTGTTACTGTTGATATCTGCCCCGTGTTTAAGTAACAGTTCAACCATCTTGGTTGACCCATTATGCCCTGACGAGCAGATCGCAAAATTTATTGGAGTATCTCCGTTGTCGATTTTTGCATTTACGTCAGCCCCCTTTGAAATTAGCAGTTCGGCAAACTCAACATCATCTGCACCAGCTGCAATATGAAGGGGCGTAAAATCCCTTGTCGTCTTCATGTTCACGTTGGCACCTGAAGCTACCATCAATTTCGCTGCTGCTAAAGCTCCATTTGCGTCATTATGGTTAAGGCAGAATTTCAAAGCCTCTTCGCCGCACATACAACCAGAAAGAAGTGCCAGCAGATAAAGCCCGACAATAATAATAAGATTTTTAATTGGATTGGCTCCTAAGTATATCATGCAATCACTTCATATTATCTGACTCTGTTGTCATGTGCGGTGTTGCTCTCTCTTGTCTGTCCTGATTTGTTATAGCCTCAATCCGTTCGACCTATGTATATAATGCTTAGGATGAAACAGGCAATGCAAAAAATAGACCACAACAGGTTCCGAAGCCAAGCTTCCAGATAAATATCACGATTTCATTGCAACGCTATCTGTTATTCCTTAAAGAAAATCTTTTTCCAGGCAACTGGATAATGAGCTTTTTTATCTCCATCTTCATCAGAGTCGAGAGCAGTTTTCCTGTGCTGATTCCTGTTTCTCCTGCAAGGGAATCGGCAGACGCTTCGCCATTCTTCAACACCGAGATGATTTTGCCTTCATCTTCATCAAGCATAAATGAGTCAAAATCGTTTTCTTCCTCTGTCGGTCTGTCTTCAACAGTCTTACGGTTTGAGGTAGGATGGAAATCAGGGAGAAATTCGAATTCCCCGATGATGTCATCAAAACTCTCTGTTAGCTTAGCTCCTTGCCTTATAAGTTCGTTGCATCCTCTTGCTAATGGATTATCCGCCTGTCCCGGAACCGCGAAGACAAGGCGCCCCTGGTCCAACGCGAATTTTGCAGTTATAAGGGCGCCGCTCGTAGTTCCGGCTTCAATGACAAGGACTCCCTTTGAAAGCCCGGAAATAATCCTGTTCCTCATCGGGAAAGAGCGCCGGTTGGGGGCGAATTCCATCGGGAATTCGCTGATTACCGCGCCGCCCCCTTCAATTATGCTTTTTGCAAGCGGGACATGATCCTGGGGGAAAATCCTGGCGAGTCCGCCTCCAAGGACGGCGACGGTCCTTCCTCCGGCGTCTACCACCGCCTTGTGCGCCACCGCATCAGTTCCGTAGGCGAGGCCTGAAACAACAGTCCAACCCGCATATGCCGCCGATCTTGAGAGGTGTTCGGACATCGAACGTCCGTAATTTGTGATCCTCCTTGACCCGACCACTCCCAGCATGAAATCGCTGTCGGAAGGCATTTGACCCCTTACATACAGGCATAGCGGGGCATCATGCACATCTTTGAGTGCGGACGGGTATTCATCGTCGGCAAGAGTGATGATTTCAACCCCGGCCCTTTCTGCGAG
The DNA here is from genome assembly GCA_041662825.1 of Victivallales bacterium. GTDB lineage: Bacteria > Verrucomicrobiota > Lentisphaeria > Victivallales > GWF2-50-93 > GWF2-50-93. The sequence goes on from JBAZRS010000153.1 coordinate 6,089, forward strand.
CTCCATTTCCGATTCATGGTCTGAATCGGTTTTCCATCCCGAGATCGCCTCGGCCAGCGTATTGCCGATCCCCTGTACGGATTTCAATTCTCCGGAGGACGCCAGGAGAATGCTTGAAACAGAACCGAAATGAGCGCAGAGCGATTTGACCCTTGCCGGACCGATACCGCTTATTATGTTGAGGATTATATAAGCTTCCCTGTCTGTCATGAGCGGACCCCTTTTGAAAGTTGAAAATCACGGTTCCCAAGAGGGTTAACTTAGTTTAATGGAGTAAGCTTTCCAGCGTGATAATGAAAATTAATTTTACAATACGCCTGATTTTCTCATCGCTTCAAGCAGAATCCCCCTGCTTTTCCCGCTCATCGGGCATAGGGGGAGCCTGTATTCTTCCTTTATAAGTCCCTTTTCGGCCATTGCGGCCTTTATCGGAATGGGATTGGTTTCGACAAACATGTCCCTGAACAGCGGATAAAGCCTCATATGGAGCTTCATCGCCTTTGCAGAATCCCCGGACGCGAAGGCGTCAACCATCTCTTTCACCTCTCGCGGTACGAGATTTGAAACTACGCTGATTATCCCTTTTGCGCCGACAGACATCATCGGAATCGTCAGCGAGTCGTCGCCGCTGAGGACGGTTATGTCGCACAAGTCAAGAATTGCGCTGACCCTTTCGGCGCTTCCGCCCGCTTCTTTCACCGCGACAATGTTTTTGTTCTCCGAGAGGCGCGCGATCGTTTCAACAGCTATGGGAACACCGCATCTTCCGGGAACATTGTAGAGGACAACAGGGAGTCCGCCGTTTTCGGCAACGGCGCTGAAATGCCTGTAAAGGCCTTCCTGTGTCGGCTTGTTGTAATAAGGCGTCACCTGTAGGGTGGCGTCCGCGCCGGCCTTTTTGGCCTGTTTAGTAAGGTAAATGGCCTCTTCGGTGGAATTCGCCCCGCTGCCTGCGATGACCGTGCAGCGGCCTTTTGAAGCTTTAATGACTTTCCTCATGACCTCAATGTGCTCTTCAACCGAAAGCGTAGGCGATTCCCCGGTGGTTCCTACAGGGACAATGCCGTCAATGCCGGCTTCAATCTGCATGTTGACAAGCTTGACGAGTTTCTTGAAATCGACTTTCCCGTCGGAAAATGGTGTCACGATAGCAGTGTATACTCCTTTGAGCTCCATAAAAATCACCTTTCAAATTAAGATTGTACCTGAAAACACTTCTACTGCAGGCCCCGTAAGATATGCAGTCTCAGGGGTGTTTAAAATATTGTCGTACTCGCGGAATTCAACCGTGAGAATGTCCCCCCCCATCGTTAAAAAGTCAAATGGCGGTTTTCTCCTGAAGAAAGTCAAGAGGCATATGGCGGAGGCGGTGATTCCCGTTCCGCAGGCCGAAGTCTCATCTTCAACGCCTCTTTCATAAGTGCGGATTTCGCAGGGGGCGGCTGTGCCTTTTTCAGGAAGTGAAATGAAGTTGACATTTGTCCCTTCAGGGGAGAAAATCTTGTGCCGCCGAAGTTTCCCGCCTTCCTCCGATACGTTCACCCGGTTGATTGCCCTGACCGGCTTAACCAGATGGGGGACGCCCGTGTTCCCGAAATACATCTCATCCCCGTCTATGACAATTTTGCGGAAAGCCCCGGATATGGGGATCTTCACCCTTACGGTGTTTTTCGAAAGGATTGACGTCTCGAGCGGGCCTGAAGCGGTCAGGAGTTTCAAGTTTTTGGCGGAATCGAGATTATTGTAACAGAAGAGGGCTGCGCATCTCAGGCCGTTTCCGCACATTCCTGCGTATGAGCCGTCGCTGTTGAAATAAGCCATTTTAAAGGGGATTTTCTTGTCGGGGTTGCGAGAAAGAAGAATGAGTCCGTCGGCGCCTATGCCTCTTTTCCGGTCGCAAAGCTCCCTTATCGTATCGGCGAGGCGGGGCCATTTCCCCGAAGTGTCGAAAGCGACGATGAAATCGTTTCCCGCCCCGTGCATTTTTGTAAAATCAAATTTCATTCAAGGGTAGCCCTGCGTTGACAAGAATACATTAAACCATGTAAAGCAAAAGGCGCTGCAGCGAAAAACTGCAGCGCCCGTAAGTTTTATTAAATCCTTATTAATTCCTTAAGCTGCAGAAAACAGCCGTTCTATTTCTTTTTAGCCGGTTTTTCCGGTTCGAACATGTTCTTGTATGTATCTCCTATTTGCACGACATTCTCGGGAGTGATCATGATATATCTGCGGTCGAATGCGGCTTTCGGTTCTTTTGGTGCCGGCTGTTCGTCGAACTTGGCTGTCGGATTTATCCCGACGACTGCGAGTACGGCGCCTGACTGAATCGCGTTTTTCAGGTTCTGGTATGCGCAGTTGATGAGACCCAGTTTCGGTCTCTTGTCAGGAGGCATCGACCATACGTTCAAGTTCTCGACATCATTTGGGAGTCCGATGAAAGAAACAATAAGTGTGCAGTCGGGATATTTGTTTATCACATCGTTGTAATCTTTTGCCTTTAACATTTCATTCAAGGGCATCATGTCCATTTCCTCGGGCTTCGGCTGCTTGCCTTCGGGCCATGTCACTGACGGAGTGGCGGTGGCGGCAATCTTCAATTTTCCCGCTGAGCCGTCTTTAAAGGCCTGGAGCAGGGCGGGGCTACGGTCATCGTTGTCCCTGGCTTTTTCAACTATGAGAAGAGTGCTTGCTCCCGGGGCTTTTTCTCCCAATTGCTTGCCGAGAATGAAATAGCCGGCTTTGGCGTATGTGAGTTCATTGGCTATGATCTTCTGTGTCCCCTGGTCGCCGAGAACGCCTGTCTTCATCAGAAGCACTACTGCGCAGACGATGACAACTATCATAAGTACTACGGCCATCGGTTTCGCGATTGCCGAAGTGTTCTGCTTCTTTGCGCATACTATCATTCCTATCAGTGAGGCAGCCATGAAGACTACCGCAATGACACCGCCGACTCCAAGACTCTGCAACATCTGGACCATATCAAACCCCCTGTGTTATGAATTTAAACTGGTTTTAGTATATCTTGCATATTTGGGCATGGCAAATTAAAAAAATAAAAAAATCCAAAAAAATAATGACAGGTTTCCCTAACGGCGCCGCCAGTTGTAAATAAGCGATATGACAAGGTCTCCGACTATTTTCAGGCTGTCGGGCGATATCTTGTCAATTGTGTCCGCCCTCGTGTGCCAGTACCTGTTGTTCTCGCCGAATTCGAAATCGATGATGTCCACAGCGGATATCCCCAGTTTGTGAAAAGGGGTATGGTCGTCGATTATGTTCGCATTAGACCTTGTGAAATATTTTCCCCAGTTTCGCTCCCCGGCTATTCTGATGATTTTGTCGGCGAGGGCCGGATCGGAACTGGAGGGCAATGAAATGTTCAGATCCTTGTCCCCTATCATGTCGAGTATGATTACGGCCCTGCATGATGAATACATCCCTGTACTTTTGAGTTTGGCGGCCATCCGCCTGCTGCCGAAAAGGCCGTCGCTGTCATTGTACTGGTAAATGCATTCCTCACCGTCAAAGAATGCGAACACCAGCGTCACGGGTGGCGGCGCGGGGCTGCCTTTTACCGCCTTAATGAGTGACAGGAGAAGCCCGGAGCTTGAAGCTCCGTCGTTTGCACCGGAGAATTCGGGGACTGTTTCAAGTTTCTTGGTGTCATAATGGCTCCCTATTATAATAAAGTCTTTTGTCTTGCCCGGAATGACAGTCGTAACGTTTCTGAATGTTGTTTCGGTATCCGACGGGGTTTTCTCAACCCACTGGTCAATTTCCGGACTGAGGCCGTATTTTTTTATCTCATCCCTTATAAATTCAGCCGTTTTTCTTGCGCCTTCAGAACCGCTGGGTCTGGGGCCGATATCATAAATCTCCGTGACCTTTTTCAATGCGGATTCTCCGTCTATTTCGGGAATCACGGTGTTTTCCTTATGGCAGGAGCACAGCAGGAGCAATATCGCAGTCAAGTATGATAAGGGGGAGCTCATTATCTGCCTTTGTCGAGATGGACGCCTTGGCGGAGGAACGTTGGGATATCAAGGTCCTGGGATGCGAAGATGTTTCTAGAGGTGTTCGTGAAAATGCCCTTTGAGACAGGGAGGAGGGGCAGTTCCGGCTGGTGAGACGCCAGCTGTTCCTGCAAGTCGGCGACGTTTGAAAATTCTTCGGGGACGTCAGGGGAGAACTC